>CALCCE010000022.1 GCA_937899835.1 uncultured Flavobacteriales bacterium
TACTGTTGGCGGACAGCAGTAACCCGAGGCGGCTGGATACCGCCTCGGGAAATGCGTTAATTGACTTTGTCGGGTATGATGTCGAATTACTTCGACAACACAAGGGTTTTGCTGTCTACCACTTCGTTGTCGGCAATCAGGCGGTACACGTAGTTGCCGGGCATCAGTTGGCCCGCTTCTACCAATACGTTGCCGTAGCCACGGTCCAGATTATTGAAGCTCATCAACTCTTTACCGTCCAGGCTATAAACTACCAGGGTAGCTTGCTCTACATCTGTAGGAAGGTAGAAATGGATTTCGGTGCTTTCACGGAAGGGATTTGGGCGGTTTTGAAACAACTGGCTGGTTTCACCAGCGGCAGCAGAAGTTCCATTGGCTGCAGGTGCAGTACCGTTTTTGATCGCCTCTAAGTCTTCCATGATCTGACGAATCAACTGATCTTGCTGCTCCAATACGGCTTGTTGTTCTTGCACCTGGTTGTTCAACTCTTCGTTGGCCAGTTTGGCGGCTTCCAGGTCTTCGTTTTGAGCAAGGATGGCCTGGTTTTGCTCTTCGATGGTGATGTTAGCAGCATCAAGGGCCTCCTTTTGAGTAGCGACTACTTCTTGCTGCTCTTTCAAGCCTTCGACCAGCAGCGGCACCATAGCAGTGTAGTTCACAGCCAGGTAGCCATCTTCGTTGGCTTGCACCAATTCGGGAATAACCGCCTGAACATCTTGCGCAATGAGGCCATACTGGGTACCTTCCTTAAAGTGCATCTCAGGAAAAGCCTCCAGGTTCATGGTATAGGTGGTTCCTTGCAATTGGGAAATCAAACCCATCGCATCACCAATCGGTTGAATGTTTTGCTTATAGCGTGCATCCGAGTTCATAAACATACCACCAGAAGCCAAAGCATCGCCAAATACAGTGAATTGAAAGCTGTTGGCAGGAGCCGACATGCGGGCTACAATATCACCACAATCTGAGTCAGAATTATCAAACAAGAAGTCCAGGTTTTTACGAATGGTAAAAGGAATGCCTCCAATAGTACCCAGGCTAAATTGTGACCCCCAGGAAATGGTGGGAGCACCATCACCAATAAACTGAACACCACCGGGTACTGACTGCCTGCGAATGCCCATGTTGATGAAGGCTCGGGTGTCTTGCTGCGCGCGAAAACCGTAGATGTCGCAGCCGTTGATGGGCCCGGTGACACCACCTGATTCGCCAATTCCAATGAATTTACGGGTCGGATTGAAAGGGTCGGTAGAACGAAGTAAAATATTGTTGCCCACTACATCCAGAGGTGCTAAGGCAGGGTCGGCCCCAATGCCAATGCCCTGGGTACCCAAGGCACCAGTAGAAACAGTTCCTGAAGGAGTAAAAAGGGTTTGTGCTGAAACCGAGCCGGCCCAGCTTACCACTACCGCTGTGGCTACAGCGGCAAGTGTGCGTATTGAATTCTTCATAACGATGGATATTTTAGTAAGAAGCCGCCACTTCAAATGAATGAGGTAAAAAAGACCGCTGGCGGACGGTAATGGTTGAGGAAGCCCGGAGGCCTTGGCCTCCGGGCAGTGGTTGAAATCGTTAGAGTGGAGTAGTGCTTATTTAGACAATACCAAGGTTTTGCTGTCCACCACCTCGTTGTCGGCAATGAGGCGGTACACGTAGTTGCCTGGCATCAGTTGACCAGCTTCTACCAACACGTTGCCATAGCCACGGTCGAGGTTGTTGAAGCTCATCAATTCTTTACCGTCCAGGCTGTATACTACCAAAGTAGCCTGCTCTACATCCGTAGGGAGATAGAAATGGATTTCGGTGCTTTCGCGGAACGGATTTGGACGGTTTTGAAACAACTGGCTGGTTTCGCCAGAGCTGGCCGAAGTTCCGTTTTTGACGGGTTGCAGGTTATTCTGCAAGGCCATCATGTCTTGCTGCAATTGGCGAATGGCCAAATCTTGTTGCTCCAACACGGCTTGTTGCTCTTGCACCTGATTGGTCAATTCTTCATTGGCCAGTTTAGCAGCGTTCAAATCTGCATTTTGATTTTCGATAACGGCATTTTGCTCGTCGATGGTGGCTTTTTGAACTTCCAATTGATCTTGTTGCTCTTTCATGCCTTCCACCAACACAGGTACCATAGCATCGTAGTTCACGGCCAGGTAACCATCCTGATCTTCTTTGACCATGGTAGGCATTACCTCTTGAAGTTCCTGCGCAATGAAGCCGTATTGCAATCCTTCGTTGAAGTTGCGATCGGGAAAGTTTTCACGATCCATGGTGTAGGTGGTGCCGCGCAGTTGACCAATCAAATCCATAGCATTGCCAATGGTTTGAATATTTTGCTTGTAGCGCGCATCAGAATTGACCCACATACCGCCAGAAGCCAAACCGCTACCACGAATAGTAAATTGGTAGGTACTGGATAAACCCGACATGGTAGCAATCAATTCACCACAACTGGTGTTGGAGTTGTCGAAGCGAAATTCCAGGCTTTTGGGAATTTGGGTCGGATTTGGAAAAATGGGGAGTGTAGCCGTTGACCCCCAGGAAATGGTGGGAAAGTTATCAATCAGGGGAACCGGAATTGGGTCTCCAGGATTGACCGGAGTGAAGGAGAACTTCCGAATTCCCACATTGATAAAGGAGCTCTGGTTGCGTTGTGCCCGGAATCCGTAGATATCACATCCGTTGATCGGTCCAACTATACCTCCCGATTCACCGATGCCGATGAATTTCCCGTTGGGGTTGAAGGTATTGGAAGGCCGAAGCAACATGTTGTTGCCTACCACGTCAAAAGGCGCAAAGGCTGGATTGGCATCTACACCGATACCGCCAGAACCAAGCGCAGCTCCTCCGGGTAAGAATAAAGTTTGTGCGGAGGCGGTAGAAACACCAAAGCCTACTGCTAAGGCCATAATGGCCACTATGCGTGCATATTTTCGCATAACTAAAAAGGTTTAGGTTGAAACAGACAGCCACCGCTTGCCTGCGGGTAAGATGAATTGTCGATGGAGAAAAGGCAGTTCGGTGGTACTACCTCAAGGCAGAAACGGATGTACCGAAACCATGGGTCTCAGCACATCCGGATATTGTTTGGCAGAAAATTAGCGGGAGAGAACCAACTGCTTGCTGTCCACTACTTCACCGTCGGCAATGAGGCGGTATACGTAGTTGCCCGACTCTAAAGAGCCGCCTTCCAGCAGCACATTACCGTATCCACGATCGAGGTTTTCGAAACGCTTCAACTCGGTGCCATCCAGGCTATACACCACCAATGTGGCGTTGGCCACGGTGGTAGGCAGGTAAAAATGAATTTCTGTAGACTCCCGAAAAGGATTAGGACGGTTCTGGAACAATTGAATTTGATCTTCCTGAACGGCAGAACTGGTGGTGGCCTTGGCAGCCGGCTCCACATTCATGGCCAATTGCAACGTACGCAGATCATCCTGCATTTGCTTGATGACCGCATCTTGCTGGGTCACCACGGCTTCCAATTCGTCTACCTGATTGTTGAGTTCTACGTTTTCGGTTTCGGCAGCTTCCAGGCGTACTTGTTGCTCCTTGATTCCCTCTACCAAAACGGGCACTACGGCATCGTAGTTCACCGCGAGGTAACCGTCTTCATCGGCCATCACCACTTCGGGCATCACCTCTTGCAAGTTCTGAGCGATGAATCCGAAATGGGTGCCTTCGTTGAAGTTACGCTCGGGAAATTCGGCCACATTCATCGTATAAGTGGTTCCTTCCAGCTTTGAAATCAAATCCATAGCATTGCCAATGGGCTGAATGTTTTGCTTGAAGCGGGCATCCGAATTCACAAAACTACCGCCAGAAGCCAAAGCGCTACCGAATACAGTGAGTCTGAATCCAAACCCCGACATACGGGCAACAAGATTACCACAGTCGGTATTGCTGTTGTCATAACGGAACTCGAGGTTGCGAACGATCGGACGCGTGAAGGGCGAGGTTTGAATTTGCGACCCCCACGAAATGATCGGAATATCATTGGGTGGCGGTGGAGGAAAAGGCGTGATGAATGTTGGAATCCGTGCTACTCCAATATTGATAAAAGAGGTTTGACTGCGCTGAGCCCGAAACCCATAGATGTCGCAACCGTTGATGGGTCCAACAACACCTCCTGATTCGCCAATGCCGATGAATTTGCCGTTGGGATTGAAGGTATTGCTGGGACGAACGAGCACGTTGCTGCCCACCACATCCAAGGGGGCGAGTGCTGGATTGGCGTCAACGCCTACCCCATTGGTTCCTAAAGTACCAGTCGATACCGTTCCGCTCGGTGTAAAGAGCGTTTGTGCTTGGGCTGTGTTCCAGCTAAATACGCCTGCAACTGCCAGAGAAGCAGCGTAAAGTAAATATTTTTTCATGTGATGAATTATTTCCTCCTCCAGGCCTCACTGCCTGGAAGTAGTTGAGTAGATGGTTTGAAAAACAGGGAGCTGAGTGAGCAGCCACTGAGAAATAGGGAGAGAAAACTGCTGCGATGGTGGGAGCAGCAATTTTCTTCTCCGCTATAGTTTATTTGGAGAGTACCAGCGTTTTGCTGTCTACTACTTCGTTGTCGGCGATCAGGCGATACACGTAGTTACCGGGTTGCAATGCACCAGCTTCCAGTACTACGTTTCCGTAGCCACGATCGAGGTTGCCAAAGCGGGCAATCTCTTTGCCTTCAAGGTTGAATACCACCAAGGTGGCTTGCTCTACGGTTGAAGGTAGGTAGAAGTGGATTTCGGTAGACTCCCGAAAAGGATTGGGACGGTTTTGAAAGAGTTGCACTTGCTCATCGGAAGCGGAAGTAGTTTTAGTCGCTCCCGAAGCTTGAAGGCTATTTTTCATGGCCATCATTTCTTCTTGCAACTGGCGAATGGCCGCATCTTGCTGCTCTACCACCGAAACCAGTTCGTCCACCTGATTGGTGAGTTCTTCGTTTTTGATTTCAGCAGTTTCCAAACGAACTTGCTGCTCCGCGTTGACTTGTTGCGCATTTTCCAGATCGGCATTTTGCTCCTCGATGGTCACTTTCTGAGCAACCAACTGGTCTTGCTGTTCTTTCATGCCTTCTACCAGCAGCGGCACTACCGCATCGTAGTTCACAGCGAGATAACCTTCTTCATCGGCCATCACCACTTCGGGCATTACTTCTTGCAAGTTTTGCGCGATGAAACCGTATTGGGTGCCTTCGTTGAAGTTACGCTCAGGAAATTCCGCCACTTTCATAGAATAGGTGGTTCCTTCCAACTGTGAAATCAAATCCATGGCATTGCCAATGGGCTGAATGTTTTGCTTGAAGCGGGCATCAGAATTTACCCAGTTACCGCCAGAAGCCAAAGCGCTTCCAAAAACAGTGAAGCGGTACAGTCCTACTCCCGACATGCGCGCCACGAGGTTGCCACAGCTGGTATTGCTATTGTCCCAACGAAACTCGAGGTTGCGCGCCCTTCTGCGAACAAAGGGAGAAGTCGGCGGTACTTCCGATCCCCAGGAAATGATCGGAACATCATTCGGTGGTGGGGGTGGGAAAATTGGAGAGATTTGAGGGAAACGACCTACTCCAATATTGACAAAGGCACTCAAACTGCGTTGTGCGCGAAAACCATAAATGTCGCAACCGTTGATGGGTCCTACAACTCCACCCGACTCGCCAATACCGATAAACTTTCCATTAGGAGAAAATGTATTAGTAGGACGGAGCAAAATGTTATTGCCTACAATGTCCAACGGAGCAAAGGCAGGGTTGGCGTCTATACCAACTCCAGCACTACCCCCGGCTCCGGTAGATACCGTACCAGAAGGTGTAAACAAGGTTTGTGCTTGTGCTGAATTCCAGCCCATAACACTTGCAACTGCTAAGGAAGCTGCAAAGAGTACATACTTTTTCATTTGGTGAGAGATAGTGCTTCAAGCCTCACTGCATGGAAGCGATTGATCATTGGATAGTTTGGAAATTGGTTGCAGAGTGAGCTGCACCCAAGCATAGATGAAAAAGGGAGAAAACTGCCGCGATGGTGGTTGCAACAGCTTTCTCTTTATTAATTATTTGGACAGTACCAGCGTTTTGCTGTCTACTACTTCGTTGTCGGCAATCAGGCGATACACGTAGTTGCCAGGTTGCAATGAACCTGCTTCCAATACCACGTTTCCGTAGCCACGATCGAGGTTACCAAAGCGGGCAATCTCTTTGCCTTCAAGGTTGAAAACCACCAGGGTGGCTTGTTCCACGGTTTTAGGCAGGTAAAAGTGGATTTCGGTGGTTTCCCGAAAAGGATTAGGACGGTTTTGGAAGAGTTGAACCTGCTCTTCGGAAGTGGAAGTATTTTTGGTAGCTCCCGAAACCTGAAGGCTGTTTTTAATCGCAGTCATCTCTTCCTGCAATTGACGAATGGCAGCATCTTGCTGCTCTACAACGGTTTCCAGCTCATCCACTTGATTGGTGAGTTGTTGGTTCTCAGTTTTGGCCGTTTCCAATTCTTTTTCCTGAGTTTCCATTTGTTGGGCCTGAGTTTCAAGCTGCGCTTGCTGCTCTTTGATCCCTTCTACCAACACGGGCACAACGGCATCGTAGTTGACACCGAAATATCCCTCCTGATCGGGCATTACGGCTTCTGGCATCACCTCTTGCAGGTCTTGTGCAATGAAACCGTATTGTTGGCCTTCATTGAAGTTGCGCTCTGGAAAATTTTCACGGTCGAAGGTATAAGTCGTTCCCTGCAAGCGCTGAATCATGTCCATAGCATTGCCGATGGGCTGAATGTCTTGCTTAAACCGTGCATCCGAATTCACCCAACTTCCACCGGAAGCTAAAGCAGATCCAAATACAGTGTAGGTGTAACCAATGCCACTAAATTGCGCTACTACGTTGCCGCATGGCGAGGGAAAAACGCCGAGATCGTAACGAATTTGGAGCGGCTTTGGATAGCTCGTAAAATCAATATCATCAAACGATCCCCAGGAAATGGTGGGCGTATTGTTGTAAGGTGCCTTGGGAGATGGGTCCGGTTCAAAACGTAAACCAATGTTGATGAACGAACGGTCGTTGGCTTGTGCTCGGAATCCATAAAGGTCACAGCCGTTGCTCGGACCTACAAATCCTCCCGATTCGCCGAGGCCAATAAATTTTCCGTTGGGATTGAACGCGTTGTTGGGACGAAGCAAAAAATTATTGCCCACTATATCGAGTGGGGCAAGAGCAGGATCAGCATCAATGCCTACTCCAGCAGTACCACCGGTTCCGGTGGAAACCCCACCAGATGGGGTGTAAAGAACTTGGGCGTTGGAGGTTCCAACGGTGAGGGCGAGGGCGCAAGTAGCACCTAAAGCCCATTTGATAGATTGGATCATGGGTGAAAAATTTAGGGGTGAAACAGTCTCCCCCGTTGGAGTGCCTTTAACTCCAACGGGGTTATCTGTTAAAATTTGAACTGAGAGAGTTGATTCAAATACTGGCTTATTTCGCCAATACCAAAGTCTTGCTTCCTACTACTTCATCATCGGCAATCAAGCGGTAGATATAATTGCCGGCTTCCAGGTCTCCACCGCGCAGTAATACGTTGGCATAGCCACGGTTGAGGTTTTCGTAACGGAGCATTTCAACACCTTCGAGGTTGTAAATCACCAGGCTGGCTTGTTGAACCGTAGTGGGAAGGTAAAAGTGAATTTCAGTGTTTTCCAATACAGGATTGGGACGGTTTTGAAACAATTGGCTGGTTTCACCGGAGCCGGCAGCATTGGTTTTCACCGGATTGGCAGCGGCACCATTGCGTACCTCATCGCGCAATTCGGCCAATTCCGTTTGTAACTGGCGAATGGCCAAATCTTGCTGCTCCAACACTACTTGTTGCTCTTCCACCTGCGTGGTAAGTTGCTCATTAGCATCATTTGCGGCATTCAATTCTTCTTTTTGGGTTTCCAGTTGGCTTTGTTGCAACTTGATGCCTTCCACCAAAACCGGCACTACTCCATCGTAGTTAACCCCCAGATAACCATCTTCATCTTCCAATACTAAACTTGGAAGTACCTTCTGTAGGTCTTGTGCGATGAATCCGTACTGCACACCTTCGTTGAAGTTTCTATCGGGAAAATTTTCCCGGTCCATGGTGTAAGTGGTGCCTTGCAGTTGGTCGATCAAGTCCAAAGCATCGCCAATGGGTTGAATGTTTTGCTTGAAACGTGCATCAGAATTCATGAACATGCCGCCAGAGGCCAATGCACTTCCGAAAACGGTGAACCGAAAAGTACTGGTACCACTCATACTGGCTACCCGAGTACCACAATTGGTATTGGAGTTGTCGTACAAGAAATTCAAAGACCTGGAAATGCTGAAGTTGCCAAAAATATTTTCGTCGGCACCCCAGGTGATCACTGGAATATTATCAGGAATTGGAGTCAATACAGGACCGCCACCAGGTTGTGGGTTGGCGATTTGCTGTATTCCCATGTTAATGAACGAATTGCCCAGTTTTTGGGCGCGAAAGCCGTAAATGTTACAGCCGTTGATGGGCCCAACAATTCCGCCTGATTCGCCAATGCCGATGAATTTGCCGTTGGGATTGAAAAAATTGCTGGGGCGCAACAAGATGTTGTTTCCAACAATATCTAAGGGAGCAAAAGAAGGATTAGCATTAATACCAATGCCAGACCCTGATCCGGCAGAAACCGTGCCGGTAGGTGTAAACAAGGTTTGCGCATTCACCGTGGCCAAATTAAGGCCAGCGGCTACTAAAAGTGCAAATGAAAAGCGGGTAAACATTTTCATATCAGATGGTGGATTTAGGTGATGGGTAGCCAAAAGGCTGATTGATTCGAGTGGTTGGGGAAAGTGGAGCGAGGAATAGCATATTATGCTCCTGATTGGCACCTGACGGTTGTAACTGTGGGATGGACGGTTGAGTGTAGCGTGCAATCATACTTTCGCGCGATGTGTGGGGCACAAAGAAGATGGAACTCAGAATGAGTTTTGAAAGCAAGCTTTCACAAGCGGGCAGCTTGTTGGTAGCTTAGACCTTGCACTGGGAACAAAGGGAAGAACAGAAGAATTGAATTATTGTTCGGCGTTCATGAATTTTTTTTTGAAAAAACAATCAAAACCACCTTATTTATCCAATAAACCAAATAAAAATTTGGTAAAATTTACAAAATGGAAAATAAAAGATTTCTCAAAAAGTGAGTTTTAGCCTATCAATAGGAGACAACAAGATGGGGAGTGCGCTGCTTTAACCTTGCTCCAGTCGGATGAAAAATGCCTCCATTTCCCATTCGATAACCAGGCTTGGCAAATCTTCGATCACCTTGGTCCGATCTTCCGCATATTCCCAGGGATCGAAATTGGAAAGCGGAGCTACAAACCGGTAATCGGAACGATGGAGCGGTAATTCAGTAGCGCCACGAAATGCCTTTAAATTGGCATCAAATCCGTGTAAATAGAGTTTTATGGCACGAAACTTCGACAGGTAAGTACCCTCAACTGCCCCAATCTCCAAGCGTTTTCGATCAGTATTGTAATGCACCATACGGCGGTAAAATTCCCCCTCAGCGTAAGCCTCTGATTCACCATCGTCTTCGTAGTATTCCCATGCTACGCCCTTTTGGCCCTGATAGAGGTGCAACTCCAAAACCGGATCCACCGTGGCACTGGTGTACTGTACTTCGTTTTGCAACGCCACTATTCCTCCTGCCTTAACAAAAACCGGTAGCTTGTCTTTGGGGCAATCCAATACGATTTCTTGTTTTCCGGTAAAAAATTGATCGTTGAACAGGTCATACCACTCCCCTTCCGGCAAATACACCTTAGCATATTCCTTACCAGGCACTACCGGTGCTACCAACAAATGGGCGCCAAATAAATATTGATGTTGGTATGCCCCGTCGTAAACTTTAGGATCATAGGTATAATCGAGCGCCAGGCTTCGTTGAACGGGTAAACCTGTTTGAAATGCTTCGTAAAAAGTAGCATACAGATAGGGCAGTAAGCGGTAGCGCAGACGAATGTAATTTCGAGCAATTTCCTCCGACTCTTCGCCAAATGCCCACGGTTCGGCCGCACGGCTATTGATCATGCTGTGGCAACGAAAAAACGGAGAAAAAGCCCCAATAGCGATCCACCGATTGAACAGTTCGGAACTGGCCTCGCCCACAAAACCACCAACATCGCAACCCGCAAAGGCTACGCCACTCAATCCAAGGCTGTTCACCAGGTGTACATCTGTGAGAAGGCCCTCCCCTGAAGATACATTATCACCCGTCCACACTGCGGCATGCCGCTGTATGCCCGAAAAGCCCGATCGGGTGAGCACAAATGGCCGCTTCCCTTTGAATTGATTGCGGGCACCTTCATAGGTACTTCGGGCCATCTGCAGGCCATACACATTGTGGGTTCGTCGGTGGGTTGCTCCGGCCCCTTCAAAATCAAACTCTACCAAATCGGGAAAATGCTTGCCCCAAACGGCAGGTTCGTTCATGTCGTTCCAAAAACCCTCTACTCCGGCTTCTGCCAAACCTTTCAACCACGCACCCCACCAATTTCGGGTGTTGGGCCGTGTAAAATCAGGAAAATGGCAAGCGCCCGGCCATACCGACCCGGTGTAGTGCTCCCCATCCGGATAGCGGGCAAAAACGTTTTTCTCCATGCCATCCTCATAAGGTCCATAGCCCGCTTCTTTTTTAATACCCGGATCGAGGATCACCACCACGTGAAAACCTTTTTCGCGCAAACGCGCAATCATCGTAACCGGATCAGGAAAACGCTCACCATCCCAGGTAAACACCTTGTAGCGCTCCATGTAGTGGATGTCGAGGTAGATAACATCCGCCGGAATTTCTTTTTCCCGAAAGGTGTTGGTCAAACGCAATACTTCACTATCCGGGTAATAGCTGTAGCGGCTTTGTTGAAAGCCCAAACTCCACATAGGCGGAAGGGCAATGCGACCGGTCAGGCCCGTATAGGCCGTTACCACCTCAGGCAACGTGGGCGCATGGAAGAAAAAGTAATCCATCAGGCCGCCATCGGCTTGAAAGAAAGTAAAACGATCGTTCGCAGCCCCAAAGTTGAAACGGCTGCGGTAGGTGTTGTTAAAATAGAGGCCATAGCAGCGGTGGTCGAGCACTCCCAAATAGAAAGGAATGGAAACATACAAGGGATCAGAATCGCCACCGTAGGCAAACTGGTCGGTATTCCAATTTTCGTACTGAACACCCCGGCGGTCGAGGCCCCCGGTTTTTTCACCCAAGCCCAGAAAACGTTCTCCGGCTTGCAATTGCTTGTAATTGGTTACCCGTTCGCCTTGCCACGAAATACCAAAGGCAGGATCATCCGTATTGAGCAGTTGACCTTGAAGGTCACAAAAAGTGAGCCGCAAGGGAGACTTTTGAATCGCTACTTTCAACTGGTCGGTAACCAATTCAAAGTGCTCGTCCAATTCTTCCCATTGGAATTGGGTAGGTGCTGGCTGCCCGCTAATCGCATAGTGGATGCCATCATCGTACTGCCCTTGCAACATGGCTTTGACCCGAACCGTTCCGGCAGCCCATACTTCAATGCTGAGCGAGGCTTCCTCGGTAATGAATTTCAGGCCGTTTTCCAGCTGTTCATGTCGAATAACAGCTCCTAAAGTCCGGTTACCCGGATCTTGTCTTTGCTTGCTCATAACCTCGGTGAAAGCAACAAATAAACGAATTTTTTAACGCCAATAGTGTCCAATGTACACCAATCTGTTTTGAAAGTCTTTATCAGGCCTCAAATGGGCTTATCACCGCCTCCTACCTTCATCTTTCCCACTAAAAATCGAAACGTAGTCGGTGTAGTTTACCTAATTTTGGCGCCAGAATCACGTGCTATGAAACCGGTTTATTTTTGGCTGTTTGCCCTTTGCCTGCAATTGACCTTTCCCTACTCGCTTTTTGCCGGTGCCGCCTGGCCCGGAATTTTGGAAGAAGAGCAAGTAACTGCCGCGGATTCTGCACAGGTACCTACTGACTCCCTGATAACACCTGAATTGATGGTGGAATATGACCTGGGTATGGCCACCATTTACCATCAAAATTTCAAAACCAGCCAATCTGCCAAAGACCTGGAGCGTTCGCATGAGGCATCGCGCAGAAACCTGAGTCGCCTGGACATGCTCCACCACGGTATTTATTCGGGCAACCTTCCCCGTTTTTCTTTCGAAGGACGCAACCAACTGTTCACCTCCAGTTTGGAGATTGCTTTTGAATTGTGGAACCAAACCGGAGAGGAGCAATACCTGGCCGAAATGCTGGAAGTGGCCGAAGTGAAGCAACTGAGTCACTGGCGGCACGCCTTGAGCGCCTGGCCCTTAGCCTCGATTTCGGGTGTGGATGAAGGGCTGCTGAAAGCGGAACGCCAACTCGCCGAAAAACTCAATAAGATCAACGGGCAAATCAGTAATTGGAATACGGATAAACCCATTGCTCCTGAAACCCAGCTGGCCTTTACCCGAGAGCGGAACTCCCTTGAAAAGCAATTCAACGACTTGGTCATTCGGATTGGCAAGGAGGCTCCGGCATATTATCGACTGCGCTACGATTACGGCCGAACTCCGGTAGCGACCTACCAAAAGCAACTGACGACACAGTTTGCAGACGGTGCCCTGATTCAGTTTTTTGCCACCCCGAAGCGTTACTACGTCTTGGTGCTCACCCCTACCGAGCTTCACATCGATACGGTAACGGTGAATCGGGAGCTTCAAATTGCATTGCGCAACCTCAAAGACCATGGGGCTAATTTGGAGGCCCTACTTTCTGATCCGGCGGGCAGTTTTGAGGCGTATACCCGAGATGCTGCAATGATTTATCAACGAGTGCTGAGTAACTCTATAAAATGGATTCAGAGCCGGGAAGCCTCCTCCATCAACCGCCTCGCACTGGTACCCGACGGCGATCTGCAAGGATTACCCTTCGCGGCCTTGCTCACCGAGGAGGTAAAAGACAGCCTTCGCAACTATCGGGAATTGCCTTACCTGATTCGGGATTTTGCCATCTCTCGATATGCCTCGGCCCACCAGTTTTTTGATAAGTTTAGCGCAACACCTGCCACCACTAACTTTGAGTACAATTTTGCGGGCTTTGCTCCTACCTATCCAAGTAAAAACGAAGCTTGGCTCTCACACAATCAAAACGAGGTGCACATGACGGTACGCAGCTTTTTCGGCAACGGTTATTTTGCTGAAGATGCGCGTGAAACCGATTTTAGGACCCTGGCCCAGGAAACAGAAATTCTGCACCTGGCTTTGGTAAGTGCCCAAACCGAAATGGGGCCTTTCATGAGTTTTACTCCGCAAAAAGATTCGCTGCACGATGGCATGCTTCATGCCCACGAACTTATGGCGTGGCCCCTCAGTGCCGGCTTGTTGGTCTTACCCAATGGCATGGATCCAATGGGGCAACAATCGGGGCAAACGGGATGGAGTCAGCTGGCCCGTAGCCTTGCCTTTTCGGGCACGCCTTCCTTGTTAACTGGCCTGTGGCGCCTCGATGATCCTGCTTGTTCCGAAGTTACCGGGCACTATTATGACGCCCTTGCCGAAGGGTTTGCCAAAGACATAGCCCTGCAAAAAGGGCAGTTGAACTATCTGGCCAAGGCTTCGATTGATGCTGCTCATCCCTACTTTTGGGCCGGCCTCATTCAATCCGGAGAGCTGCGATCACTCGAGGTCAGCCGTGGTTCCGAAGGCGACCTGATTCAGGTGTTTGGAATAATGTTGATTGTGGTTTTGGTCATTTTCGGCGGCTACCGCTTAGGGCAGTTGTTTTAGCCACCTACAAATCCGACATCAATGCCGCTACTGCCTGGTGTTGATAACCGTCGGTAGCCAGCTTTTCAAGATTCTCCCGTGCTGCTGGTTTATCTCCGGCCTTTAGATAAGCCAGGGACAAATACCAAATCGCTACTTCTTTGTAGTCCGTATCTTGATTGATGACCTGTTTGAAATACGGAACAGCATCCATGGGGTCAGACTCTTCGTGGGCCAGCAGGCACATGCCACGGTAGAAATCGGCGAGATAGCTGGCTTCTTCCAGCGATAGCCCGTCCAGCTGCTCCAAAGCACCTGGATAATCGGCTGCGATGTAAAAGCCCAAAGCCTTGTCCCAATTGTCTCCACCAAAAGTAACGGCCGGCATGCGATAGGGTTGAAAATTATCGTTGAAAAGCACCCTCCCGGAAGGAAAAGCGCCTTGCCAGATAAGGTATCCTGCAACAAAAAGCAGCAAACCCAACATCCCCAACCAGGCCATCCGGGTACTGCGGTTGCGGGTCGGCTTTTTGGCTTCCTCTACCTCCACTTCTACCGATTTCAATTGTTCGCGAAAGCGGTTGAGGTCTACTTCGTGGTTGCGCGCATGTCCCGAACGGCCATGCTCCAACCAATCCAGCAAAGGATCGCCAGAAAGGTCTATTTCGGGTTCAGTATCCTGAAAATCAGGTTTCAGTTCATCGCCAAACCGGTACAACCACAAAAACTTGCCCACTGCGAAGAGGTAGGTGCGCAAGAGTGCATTGGGATCGTATTGTCCGTTTCGAATGTGTTGGCGCACAATTAAAATAGCATCGCGAAAGAGCGTTCTGGCATCTTCTTCCTTGCCGTTGCGGAAACGAACGTATTGCACGAAGTTAGGTTCCAATTCCTTCACCAACTCACGGATAATTTCCCATTCCCGCTCGTTGGAGGCCAGCCCCTCTACCATTTCAGCATCACTTAATCCGGCCCGTTTCAGCGCCAGTCTGGCCTCAATTACTCCCATGCAATCCTAAGTTTGCCGCAAAAGTAATTAAACCCGGCATTTTGTGCACAGAATAGCAAGTAAGGGTGACGGGTAGATTAAGGGGTTCAGGGGCGGCCTTCTCCAAGGTACCTGCGGTTGAGTTCTTTGAGGGTTTCGTTTTCCTCTTCCAACTGCTGGCGCCACTTGCGTTCTTTCACCAACTCACGCTCCAAGCGCAAGATGCGCTCTTGCCAATCGTGCCCACCAACAGCATCTTCTGCAAAAGGGGTTTCGTCCGGCAGTTTGCTGAGGTCAAGGTCGGTTCTTACGCGGGTAAGCTCTGCCTCCCGTCGGTGATGGTTGATGAGTGCGGTATAGTCAATGCCTACCGCTTCGGCAAATGCCACCAGGTACTCCAATTTGGTGTAGCCGTTTTTTCCCCTGCGGAAACGCGAAAAGGTGGAATCGTCCATTTCCATGCGGCTCCTGATTTCGGTGATGCTCATGGGAACTTGTTTTATAAAATATTCCAGGTTATCACGTATCTGCTGAGCCGCCTTCTGGACTGAAGGGCGCTGCAGAATAGGGTCTTCACGGTTTGGCCGAACCATAGAAACAAATCTAACCGGCCCAAATACAAAGCATGACTCGTTAAAAAAGACAATCTCTTAATTTGAGATTTTTAGCAAAAAACCACCCATTTAATGACAAAAAAGGCATTATTTTAATCATTATTCGGGCATTGATCGCCTTTTACCCTATTTGCGCTTTAAAAGCCGCCACTAATTCTGAAGGTATTGAATCCGAGCTACTAATTCTTGGTTGCAGGCCAACAGGTGATCCACTCGATCCTGGGCTTTCACCAAGGCTTG
This sequence comes from uncultured Flavobacteriales bacterium, assembly GCA_937899835.1. GTDB lineage: Bacteria > Bacteroidota > Bacteroidia > Flavobacteriales_G > Salibacteraceae > CALCCE01. Next base: position 15,594 of record CALCCE010000022.1, read on the forward strand.
TTTCAAAGCTTGATTTTCTTTCTGCTGGGTGGCCAGCAGTTCCTCTTGCCACGACCCAAAAGGTTTCGCGCTTGCCGCCAACATCTGCTTTTTATCGTGGTGGTGTTCGTGGTAATGGTAGATCACCTCAAACGACAAGCCGAGGGCTTCGGCAAATGCCTCTACCCGTTCTAAAGGCGTGAATCGGTTTTTTCCGTGTAGAAATCGTTCAAAGGTAGAATCGTCCCATTCGAGCCAATCGCAAATGGCGCGTTGGGTGTGCCCCAAATCCTTGAGCAATTGTTGCATGTTGCGGTGAATCTGATGGCGTGAGGTTGAATTGGTGGACATTTACCGAAACTACACTGCAATCTTATCGGCGGTAAATCGGATAAGCAAAAGATATCTCATTTTAAGAGAATTGTTACCCAAAAATCGTAAATCTACGGTTTCTCCTTTTCCTTAGATTGCTTCACGTAGCGCACCCCTACTACCCCTCCTTTGTACTGATTCAGTTCAATGAGCTCCCAATGGGTTTGAGGAAAACCACCAGGAAACAGTCGCAGCCCATCACCAAGCGTCACTGGCATCAGACTCAACCAAAGTTGATCTACTAAACCGGCGTTGAGAAAAGACTTGATTACTTCTCCTCCCCCGCACAGCCAAATGTTCTTTCCTTTTTCTTGTTGCCATAACCGCACTTGATCCATCAATTCAGGACCTGCCAGTTGCGTATCCGGCGAAGCAACCGACAATTCAGTTTGCCGACTCATTACATAGGTTTTACAATCGGGATAAGGCCAGTCTACGCCAAAACCCATCACCTCTTCGTAGGTTTTCCGGCCCATAATCACAGTATCCACCGAACGGTAAAAAGTGCCGTAGCCATAATCCGTGCGCTGAGGCGGATCGAAGGCATTGAGCCAATCCAATTCTCCGTTGGGTCCTGCTATATAGCCATCGAGGGAACAGGCAAGATAGGCGATGACTTCGCGCAATATGGGTTGAGGTTGCATAAGGTTGGGTTGTTTTAATCTTGATTGTAAAGAATTATCCTCTATTGTTTTAGTCTTTCAAGGGTTGCCTAAATGACTTTTGAGTAGCCACAAATCAGTCCGGTCTTGCTGCATTTAATTACGAGTTCGTCGGTCGCTCCTTTGCTTACCAGCCAGGTCACCCATTTGGCAAATAACCATCGCCAGGAAAAATGAAACAATACGGGCAGGGCGAAAACCAGGATTTGAAAGGCAATATTGCTCCTTATTAAAAGAAGCAGAACACTACCTAATAAGGCCAAAGGAGAGGTCACCGTTACCTGTCCGGCCACAATTCCCCAAAATTCCAATCGGATTTTCACCGTGATAAAAGTAAGCGGAAATTGGAAAGACTTATCGCCTCAAAGCTTCTTTACGGAAATGAATACTTCCTCTACTGAATCGGAATGGGTTGGCCCCAGGTAGCGTTGGTCGAGTCGCTCAAAGTGTGGGCGGTGATCAAGCGCAAATCCAGATTGGGGCAACCACGCTCCGTAAAAGCGCCCCATAGCAGCGCCAAAACCCGAAACCGCACCTTTGTAAAGAAAGTGTGCATACTGCCCTCGTTCTATTTCCAATTGCTCCATCCCTTCTGGTACCTCAAAACTGAGGTCTAACTGTTCTACTGCCGCCCACTTTTCGAATTCGGTGTTCGGGTGAAAATTGATTACACTGTCGAGGTTATCGTAACGGGAAACTGAAAAAGAAACCGCCGGATCAACTCCTTGCAAAAAGCCGATCCCTGGCTTAAATCCTTGCCAGAGCGCCATAGTTCCATTATTCGCCAAAGAGCTTCGAATGTGCATGCCCACCAAGTGGATGGGGCCTTTTTCTACGATGGTAACCTGCATAGGAGTTCGGGTATTGGAGTGAAGACAAATAAAAGACTATTTACCAGTGAAGCGAATGCTGTTTTATCCTGATTCGAAGCGAATTTCGGTTTGTTTTATCCCATAAAATCTTCCAACGATCAGGGTTTCAGAGGATAGCCTTGCTGCGGTACTATTCATCGATCCGTACCTATTTTTCGAGGATGCATGTCCAAAAATCCAGAGGGTGCCTCAATGATCACGACATGTTCTCACGAAGCCATTGAATGAGCATGTATTCGCCCATTGCAATTACCAGGACTTGGTTGCCCATCAGGAATTAGGTGGGAATTTAGAAAAGTACAATGCGCCAAGCCTTAGCTCAACGATAGCTTGAGTTGCAGCAAAATCAATTGGAAATGTTTCCTTCACACGATTGGGAAATTCAACTGGAACTTAACTGCATTCGATAGGAACTACTGAAAGCATTGTAACGAATTCAACAGCAGATCGCTCCCTGGGGTGATGCTTGCTGTCTCAAAACCAAGAAGGCCACTCCAAGGGAGCAGCCTTCTCAAGAGCCGGAAGATGGGTATTACTCTACGTTCCACTTGGGCAGGCGACCTGGTGTCCAGGGCACCCCAGCGGATTCAAGCGTAGTCTCAATCGACTGTAAATTGTTGGTGATATTTTCTAATTCAGCCAAAATGGGTTTGATTTCTTCGCTGGCAATCCGGTAAGATTCCCGAACGGTTTGGGTCGGTGTGGACGACGACCGCCAAAGGGTGTAGACCGCCAAACCAACCCGGCTTCCAATGCTTTCGGGAGTTTCAAACTCACGTCTTGAAAGGCTTGGATCCCCGTTTAGGCTCATTTTTACTTCATTGAGTCGCACCTCTGCGTCTTTCACCAATTCCATCATTCCAAGGCCGGCAGTAGGAGAATTGCGCACCGCCACCTTGAGGTAATCAATGCGCTTGGAGAGTTCGCTTACATAAGCGCTGGTGCCGTAGACTACCCGTTGCAGCTCCGCCACTTTTTGCTGAAAGGCCAACAATTCTTGCTGATCAGCTGCGGGCAAACTCACTTGATTGAGCATCTTGGTGTTGAAGTTAACTGGTGCTGCCAGCTCCGTGAACTTTCCATTTTCACTTTTCAGAATGCGTACCGAGTAGGTTCCAGGCATCGCCAAGTGGCCCACTGGTGCACTGGCAAAAGGGTTGCTGACCGAAGCATCCTGCAACCTTACCGGCGAGGCGCTCGGGTAGCGAAAGTCCCAGGTCATCCGGTGTACACCTGCAGTTGGGGGGGCTTTGAGGCGCCTGACTACCCGCCCTTGCGCATCGGCAATTTCCAGCAAAATGTAGGGCGCTTCTTCCCGGTCTTCTGCCCGCATGGCTTCAAAACTTGGGTAATCGACGGGCTCACCTGCTTTCACCTTTTTGGCTTCTTCTTTTTGGCGTTTCTCTTTTTGAGTGCTTAGCGACTCTTTGATGTGAAAGGTGAACGTAGCACCCACTTTAGGATTTTGGGCGGCATACATGGCATGTCCCTGAAAGGCATTGCCCCGCAAACCGAGTGGTAGCGATTCGATGTACATCCAGCTGTCTTTCACCGGAAAGATATGCGCATCCTCCGCCAAATTTTCTGCATTCATAGTACGCAGCGCAGAGTAATCGTCTAATACGTAAAAACCGCGACCGAAGGTGGCCAAAACCAAATCGTTTTCTCGCGCCTGAATGGCGAGGTCGCGCACTGCAACGGGAGGCAATCCGCTTTTGAGTTGCACCCAATTGCTTCCACCATCCACTGAAACATACACACCAAACTCGGTTCCGGCGAACAACAAATTGGGGTCAACATGATCTTCGGCGATGGAATACACCGAGCCACGCTCTGGCAACCCGTTGGTCATTTTGGTCCAGGACCTTCCGGCATCGGTGCTTTTGTAGAGATAGGGCTTAAAATCACCGTTTTTGTGGTTGTTGAAAGCGCCATAAACGGTATTGGCCTGGTGTTGTGAAGCCAGCAGTTGGTTGACATACGTGCGTTCTGGCACACCGGGAGCGGCACTGGCCTTGCGCCAGTTTCCTCCACCATCTTCTGTCACGTGCATCAAACCATCGTCAGTACCCGCATAGAGCAAACCCTCCTTCGCAGGAGATTCGCTTAGGGTAACGATGTTGCCATAAATGGTGGTGCTTTTGTTTTTGGCTACGGCATCCATGCTCCAAACGCGCCCCATCACCGGCAGTTGGTTGCGATCGAGCTGGCGGCTAAGGTCTTCGCTGATCACCTTCCAGGTGTTGCCCCGGTCGTCAGATCGAAATACCTTGTTGGCCGCAAAATAGAGCCGGGTGTGCTGGTGTGGACTAATGATCAATGGCGCATCCCAATTCCAGCGGTAGCCGGGTTCCCCTTTTCCGGGCATGGGTTTGATGGAGGTTTTTTCGCCACTCTGCCGGTCGTAGCGCACCAACCAACCGTATTGCGATTGTGCATACACAATGTTGGGGTCTACCGGGTCGGCCTGCGATTCAAATCCATCGCCACCGTTGGTGATGAACCAATCGGAATTTAAGATACCGTGGGCACTGGTGGTGCGCGATGGCCCTCCTAAGCTAAAGTTGTCTTGGGTTCCCCCATAGACATAATAAAAAGGTTCGCTGTTGTCTACTGCAACCCGGTAGAATTGCGTGACGGGCAAATTGGCTTTGTATTGCCTGTGTTGGGTGCCATCCCAGGTTTCATAAATGCCGCCATCGCAGCCCATGAGCAGGTGATTCGGATTTTTAGGATTGATCCAAATGGCGTGGTTGTCGACGTGCTTGAAACGCTCCCCAATTTTGTTCCAGGTTTTACCACCATCGGTGGTGTGGTGTGCCCAGGTATCCATAGCATACACCTTATCTACGTTGTGTGGGTCGCAATAAATTTCCTGGTAGTAATTGCCACTGGTAGAATAGCTGTTTTGCTTGCTCCAACTGGCTCCCCGATCGGTCGACTTGAAAAAGCCTCCCTTGCCATTGCTGGCTTCGATAATGGAGTATACCACATCGGGGTTCACTGGTGAAACTGCTAACGCAATTCGGCCCATATCCACAGACGGCAAGCCGGTGCGCAGCGTATCCCAGGTGGTGCCACCATCTTCGGTTTTAAAAATCATTGACTCGGGCCCGCCACTGATGAACGTCCATACGTGACGCCTGCGTTGCCAACTGGCAGCATACATCACGTCAGGATTGCGCGGATCGAAGGCAATGTCGCTAATTCCGGTGTTTTCGCTGACGGTAAGGACCGGTTTCCAGTTCTTTCCACCATCGGTGGTTTTATACAGTCCACGATCGCCACCTGGTTTCCAAAGTGGGCCTTGAGCAGCTACATATACAGTACGGGAATCACGCGGGTCAATCAGAATTTTTCCAATGTGCTCTGAATTTTTGAGCCCCATGTTTATCCAGGTTTTTCCCCCGTCGTTGGAACGGTATATACCATCGCCATAGCCTACTGAGCGTTGGCCGTTATTTTCACCGGAGCCAACCCAAACCGTATGTGGATTGTTGGGGTCGAGCGTAACGCAACCGATGGAATACGACCCTTGACTATCGAAAACCGGTTGATAGGTAGTTCCTGAGTTGGTGGTTTTCCACACCCCACCAGAGGCTACTGCAACGTAGTACTCAATTGGGTTTTCAGGATTTACGGCAAAATCGATGATTCTTCCGGAGGTAAGGGCTGGGCCAATGGAGCGAAACCGGAGTCCACTTAGTTTTCCGGCATTCAACGAACTTTCCTGAGAATCGGCATTTCCCTTTTTCTTTTGTGCTTCAGCTGGGAAGGTGAGCATCCCGGCCAACAACAAAAACAGCAGTGTGTAGCTAAATTTCATTGAGCGTTGGTTTAGATTTAGGCGGAGGTCTAAATTAAACCAAAGCCAGCAATTGGCGCCACTTTTTGGAGAGAGACGGTAGAAGGGTTAAGTAAATGTTGGAGGCATTGCCATCGGAGGCCAAAATAGTTGGAAGAAAAAAGAGTTTTCCTTTAAAATGAAATGATACAAAGTCTATCAATGTTTCATCGCCAAGCCATTCTGTTGGTCCTTTTGTTGTGTAGCTTCTGCCCGTTTTGCAATGCCCAAAACGAGGTATTGGGAGACTGGTTTCTCATCCATGCTTTGAATACCACTCTTGATGGACAAGACAGCCTTTGCTTTCAAACTACAACACCAGATTGCAAGGCTACGAAAAGCATCTTTTTTCGGTGGACATTTTTTCCAAGTGGCACCCTGAAACTTGACCATGAACCGTTTTGTCCGGTCAATTACCTGGATTTCGCAGGAGTTACTCCTGATCGGTTTGCTTTAAGCACTGCTACAAGAATCGATCTTTATTACCCTAAAGCAGAAGCGGGAAGTAAACAGCTGTCTTTCAAAGTCACTTTCCCCGAAGAGGGCAGGATGGTTTGGTACCCCATAAGGACTATGGAGTCGGAATAAAGCAATATGGTTAGACGAATGCCGTCAAACTCCATTAGCCGCCACGTAGGCATCCAGCTGACTCACAAAGGCTTGTAGGGCTGCCTTTTGCTTATCAGAACAGGTATCGCACACTTTTTCCAGGCGTTTTTTATACGCATTGAGGGCACTCTTAGGATCGTCTTCCATTAAAAACTCAAAGCCGACCAGCTCCACCCATTTGCTTTTGGCGGCAGTGTATTCGTCGGTAGAATTCACCGCAAAACTGGAAAAGGTATTGGGGTCTTTGCCCACAAATTCCTTGGCTGGTGCACCCAATGCACCACTCACCGTTTCATCGGCCTCTCCCACTATTTTGTTGAAAACGGCAAGGTAAAATGGACGGTGAGCTTCTCCACAGTGGTTTAGCTCATTCACCATGGAATGGGTTTTGGGCTCGTCAGAGATTTCGTATCGGCCGGTGTAATAGTCTTTGGCTACTTGCAGGATAGAGGGGTCCTCCAAATAATTTTGCATGGGTTTTCCGTCAATTGTGTGCACCTTTTCTTCTGTTGGTGCTTCTATTTCGGCGGAAGCTTCTTCTGGTTTAGGCTCAGATTTCTCTGGCGAAGCGACTGCTTCGGTCCCAGAGTTATTTTCGGAAGCTTCAGCCGTTTGATTGCTTTCAGTTGGTGAACAGGCGGCAATCATCGCCAATATAATTAGTGCAGCAAAGGTCGATTTCATGCCCTGAAAGTAAGGTATTCCATAAATTCGGACAAGGAATCAATTCAAATGTTGTGCTCCAACGATGGCGGAGGTGAGTTCACGAATGGCGCGCACTTTCACGGTTCCAGTGCTTTTTAAGCGGTCGCGAATCAAGCGCAGGTGCGCTAGTACAATTGGAATTTCTTCGGGCAACACTTCTTCCAACAATTCCCTCACCCTGCGCGAAAATGTAGGTGATTTGCCGTTGGTGGATACTGCGATCTTAATATCGCCTTTGGTGACCACTGACCCCAAATAAAAATCGCTCAGGTGAGGCACATCGGCCACATGCACCAGCAACTTGCGGTATTTCGCTTTCTCCCAAATTCGGTGGTCGAGTGCTGCATCTTCGGTAGCGACAATGACGACATCTTTTTCGTTGAGGTCCAGGATGGAAAAAGGCCGTCGGTGTAGAATCACCCCTGGATGAGCATCGGCCAGCTGGCCTATTTCTTCAGTAATGGAAGGTGCCACCAGTTCTACACGGGCGTTGGGGCTACTTTTGAGCAAAAACCGAAGTTTTTCGCTGCCCTTAGCTCCACCTCCTATGATGAGTAGGCGCATTCGGTCCAGCCGTAAAAACACGGGATACAGTTCATTTTGATCGGATTGCATATTCAAGATATTGGTTCGGTTGTTTGAGTAGTATTTTATGGGTTGAAAATCAACAAAAAAGGCCCTCCTGTATCGGGAGGGCCTTAAAGTGGTGCGTAGAGATCCATCGATCTACGAACATTTGAGCGTCCCGGCGGGAAGTACGATTGTGTACAACAACAAACCCATGGCCTACAACAGCCAGGATGGGAACGTAGCAGCAACAGGTTGTTTTCCTGCCCTCCTAAATTGATCTTCAGCGCCAACGATTGATGCATTCTATCCATGGCTTACAAGGTAACGGGTTCAGGTTTCTGGGTAGCCAACAGGGCTTGTTGCAGGTCGGCCCAAATATCATCGACGTGTTCCAAACCAACGGAAACACGAATAAGACCAGGAAGTATTCCCGCAGCCAAACGTTCAGCTTCGGTCAACTTGCTGTGGGTAGTGGAGGCGGGATGGGTAACAATGGTACGGCTATCGCCCAAGTTGGCAGAAAGGCTGCAAAACCGGAGGGCATCCAGAAATTTTCGACCTTGGACGATCCCTCCTTCCAAAGAAAAGGAAAGCACTCCCCCACCCGCAATCATTTGCCTTTTGGCAATCGCGTATTGGGGATGTGAGGGTAAAAACGGATACCGCACCCAATCCACTCCGGGGGTTTGTTCCAGGCGACTGGCCACTGCCAAGGCATTGGCCGAATGACGGTCCATCCGAACTGCAAGGGTTTCCAGGCTTTTGCTCAATACCCAGGCATTGAAAGGGGAAAGGGCCGGACCACTGTGACGGGCAAATCCTTGCACCTGCTCCATCAGGTCTTGTCGGCCTACAATTAAACCACCCAACACCCTGCCCTGACCGTCCATAAACTTGGTAGCACTGTGCACTACCAAATCGGCTCCAAAGCGAATGGGCTGTTGCAAATAGGGTGTGGCAAAGCAATTGTCAACCACCAATATCAATCCATGCTGCCGGGCAAAAGCTCCCAGCCATTCCATGTCAAGCAGTTCTACACCCGGATTAGACGGCGTTTCGACCAACAGCATCCGGGTGTTATTTTGCACCAGGTCGTGCCACGATTCAGGAGCTTCGATCGGGCCATAGCTGTGATGTATGTTCCACTTGGGTAAAATGTTGGTGAGCAATTGATGCGTAGATCCAAAAACCGATCGACAGGCCAAAACATGATCGCCTGCTTTTAGCAGTGCGGCCAATGTGGTGAAAACGGCCGCCATTCCGGTAGCAGTGGCAAAACCATCTTCGGCTCCTTCCATCGCGCACACCTTTTCAATCAGCTCAGAGGTGTTGGGGTTGGAATACCGACTGTAGATGTTTCCCGGCTCTTCGTCGGCAAAGCGGGCCCGCATCTGTTCTGCATCTTCGAACACAAAACTCGATGTGAGGTAAAGGGGCACGGAGTGCTCTCCTTCCGAACTGCGTTCTCGTTGGTGCCGCACAGCTCCGGTTTCAAATTGCCAGTTTTCAGACATGCTTGGTATGGATCGTAAAATCGGTTTTAAGTTCAATTCCTGGATGAAGCGACAGGGCTACTGAGCAGTATTTCTCAATCGCCAGATCAATGGCGCGTTTTACCTTTTCAGCTTCCAAATCACCCCAAAGGTGGTAGTGTACCCGAATGTGCTTGAATTCCCTGGCTGGCGTATCCTGGTTGCGCTCCCCTTCCAACTCCGCACGAAAATCGAGCACCTCCTGTTTTTGTTTTTTGAGGATGAGGCCGATATCAATGGCGCTGCACCCAGCCAAAGCAGCCATCAAAGTCTCCATGGGCCGAAACCCGAAACCCTCTCCGCCAATATCAGGGGAAGCATCCAGGCGCAATTCCTGTCCATGTTCGTTGTGTACCTCGAACTGAAAAGGCGCCTTTTTGCGGTGCAATTCAATTTTCATCGTTCGGCAATCATTCCGGCAGCGACCGTATTGTTGCTGTGTTCGTCAATGAGCACGAAAGCTCCGTTGGCCCGGTTTTGTCCGTAGTCGTCGTAAAACAAGGGCTTGGCGCTGCGCAAAACAACTCGTCCAATCTCGTTGAGGGCCAACTCTCCGGCTTCTTCATCTTTTTCCAAAGTGGTGGGGTCTACTTTATAAGCAAACTGGCGCACCTTCACAGGGGTGCGGCTGGCAGCATGCTGCAACAAGTAGCGCCCAGCAGGATTCAGCGCTTCATCTCCCATCCAGCAGAGGTCGGCTTGAATGTCCTGACTAATCACCGGCAGGTTGTTCGGCTTCACCAACATATCGCCTCGGGAAATGTCAATGTCATCTTCCAACCGAATGGTTACCGAACGGCCGTGGTCGGCCTGCTCCAATGTTCCATCGAGTACATCAATCGATTGAATCCTACTGGTTTTTCGAGAAGGAAGTACCATCACTTCGTCTCCTTTAGAAAAACTTCCTCCGGCAACCCGACCACTGTATCCACGGTAGTCCCGGTGCGCTTCACTTTGTGGCCGAATGACCCACTGCACCGGAAACCGCGCTTCGGTGAGGTTGGCGGTAACTGGAATGGGTACCGTTTCTAAATGCTCCAGCAAGGTTTTGCCTTCGTACCAGGCCAGTTTTTCAGAGGCGTATACTACATTGTCGCCACCCAGGGCATTCACCGGAATGAAGCTAATTTCCTGTCCCTTGTGACTCAAATTGCCTGCAAACTTTCTAAACTCGGTGGTAATTTCATCGAAGCGCTCTTGCGCATAATCCACCAGGTCCATTTTATTGACCGCCACCACGATTTGTGGAATTTTCAACAGCCATGCAATGTAATAGTGCCGAAAGGTTTGCTCTACCACTCCATGGCGGGCATCGATGAGAATGATCGCCAAATTGGTATTGCTGGCTCCGGTCACCATGTTGCGGGTATACTCCACATGGCCCGGAGTATCGGTAATGATGAATTTCCGTCGGGGAGTATTGAAATAAATGTGGGCCACGTCAATGGTAATGCCCTGTTCGCGCTCCGCTTTCAGGCCATCCGTAAGCAGCGAAAGGTCGAGGTAGTCGTGTCCCCGGCGTTTGCTGGTGCGCTCCACGGCTTCCAATTGATCGGTGCGCAAAGCTTTTGTATCGTACATCAACCGTCCGATGAGGGTACTCTTGCCGTCGTCGACACTTCCGGCGGTTGAAAATCGCAAAACATCCATATTGCTTATAAAAAGTAGTTTGTAGCTAATCTTGATTAGAAGTATCCGGCCTCTTTGCGGTTTTCCATGGCCGTTTCCGAACGCTTATCGTCGATGCGTGCGCCCCTTTCGGTGATGGTGGAGGCACTGATCTCTGCGATAATCTGGTCGATTTGATCGGCCTCCGATTCTACCGCGGCCGTGCAGGTCATGTCGCCCACGGTGCGAAAACGCACCGAGCGTTCCACAATCGGTTCGCCTTCTTCAATGTTGAGAAATTCGGAGTGGGGCCATAGGAAACCATCGCGCATCACCAATTTTCGGCGGTGTGCATAGTAAATTGAAGGAATTTCCAGGTTCTCTTTTTTGATGTAGTTCCAAACGTCCAACTCGGTCCAATTGCTGATGGGAAACACCCGCACATTTTCACCGATTTGAATCCGGCCGTTGTAAATGTTCCAAAGCTCCGGGCGTTGCCGCTTGGCATCCCATTGCCCAAATTCATCGCGCACACTAAAAACCCGTTCTTTGGCCCGTGCTTTTTCTTCATCTCGTCGGGCGCCACCAATGCAAGCGTCTAACTTCAGTTCTTCAATGGCATCGAGCAAGGTGACCGTTTGCAAAGCATTGCGACTGGCGTACTTTCCCGATTCTTCTTTCACCTTTTTTTGATCGATAGAAGTTTGTACGTAACGCACCTCCAAACGCTCCCCAATGCGGGCTACCAAACGGTCGCGAAAATCAATGGTTTCGGGAAAATTGTGTCCGGTATCCACATGCAACAAGATGAAAGGAAAACGCCCGGGGCGAAATGCCTTTTCGGCAAGCCGTACCAAAGTGATGGAATCTTTCCCACCTGAAAACAGCAGTGCCGGTCGTTCAAATTGTGCCGCCACCTCACGCATAATGTAGATGGCTTCGTCTTCCAGTTCTTGTAAATATTTAAGGTCTGTCATAGCTTGTTAGTGTGTTGAGTTTGGGGCAAATTGGTGGCTTGAGCCGTATGCAAGCCGCACTCTTTGTGCGATTGCTCCCACCACCAACGGCCCGCGCGCAAATCTTCGCCTGGCGCAATGGCACGGGTGCAGGGAGCACAGCCGATGCTTATAAATCCTTTTTTGTGCAGTGGGTTGCAGGGAATATTTTCCCGGTCGATGAAATCGAGCATGTGCTCGTAGGTCCAATCGATAAGTGGGTTGTATTTGAACAGTGAAAAGCCGGCATCCCATTGCACTTTGTTGAGTCCTTGCCGAGCATCCGATTGGGCGGCCCTGAGGCCAGTCACCCAGATGGTGGTGTCTTTCAGCGCCCGCTTCAAAGGCTTGACCTTGCGCAAAAAGCAGCATTCTTTTCGGTTTTCTACCGAATCGTAAAAGCTGTAAGGTCCTTTCTCGGTGAGTAAAATCTCGATATCTTCCGATCCAGGAAAATAGGTTTCGATCGGCTGTTTGTATTTCATCCGGGTGCGCTGGAACAAGTCGTACGTTTCGGCAAACAAGCGCCCGGTATCCAATGTAAAAACCCTGATGGGCAGTTTTTGCCGAAAAATGAAATGGGTAATTACCTGATCCTCCTGCCCAAAGCTGGTAGAAAAAGCCACCTTGCCTTGGTAATTATACGCCAACCACCGTAGGCCTTCCTCCGGAGGAAGACCTTCTAACTCACTTTGCAAATAGGCCAATTGGTCGTCGTTCATACATGATCATTTTTGGTTCTCTTCCCCCACCGCACCTGCACCCAGGCTCGCTCATGGATATAGTACAAGACCATTTTGGTCACCAACTCTACCGATCCAATAGAAAAGGCAATGGTAAACTCGTTGGTCAACACCCAGGAAATGGCAATTGTATCGAGGGTGCCAACCGCTCGCCACGTAAAGGCTTTTACCAAACTGCGTATGGGTGTATCCGGTCCGTTGCTGCTTTTACGCAGCCGTTGCCTGACTTTTACCTTGGTTCGGTTGTCAATGAGTTGATCGATGATCATACCACGTTGTTTTTTAAGACAGGAATCAATTCAGCAACTTCTGACTGGTGGGCTTGTAGCACTCCCGAGATGGGGTCTTTTCGAAGTAAGTTGCCATTCAAAGCCACAAATACCTTTTGTTCCTGTAGTAGTTTTTGGTGGGCTACCAGTTGTTTTAGTCCAATGATGCCCTGCACCGTATCGATGCTGCGGTGTTCGACTTGTTCCCAGGTCAGGTGTCGGTGTATGGTTTCGTTAGCTCGCAGGTAAACCGGCAAATACAAATCGTTGGTAATGCCCTGCAGCAAAGTGGTTTTAAGCTTTTCATACCCGTAGCTAAAACTTCGGGCGGCCGCTTTCACATCGGCCCAAACTGCGGAAGCGGTAGGATGGCTGCCCGCCCCTTTGCCGCGATAGAATTGTGGCCCGGAAAAAGAACCCTCTATTACTACTGCATTGAATTCATTTTCTACCCCGCGCAACAATTGATGAGCGTCTAATAATTGTGGCATCACAAACAACGCCAGCTCAGTACCAACCCGCTCGGCAGTTGCCACCAAACGCAATTGTTTGTCTTGCGAACGCGCAAATTCCAGATCAGCATTGTTCAACCCGTGGATGCCTGCACTGAGCACCTGCTCGGGCTTCACCAAGACACCAAAGGCATGTGCCGCCAGCAAGCACAGCTTGTAGCGGGCATCGAATCCTCCCACATCCAAAGTTGGATCGGTTTCCGCAAAGCCCAGTTGCTGTGCCGATTGCAAGGCCTCACTATAAGCAACGCCTTCAGAAAATACTTTGGAAAGAATGTAATTGGAGCTCCCATTGAGGATGCCGCTGAGCCGAATCAAGGGTTCATCAGCGTAATAGTCTTCGATGGTGCGAATCACCGGAATGCTGCCGCAAACGGCCGCTTCGTAGAGCAGTGTTCCACCAAAATCATGTTGCAGGCTGATGAGTTCCGGCAAGTTCTCAGCCAACATCTTTTTGTTGGCAGAAACCACCTTTCGACCCGCAATTAAGGCTTCGCGTACAATCCGATAAGCCTCGGCCGCATCATCGATCACCTCTACCACCAATTGAATAGTGGGGTCGTTCAAAATCTGAGTTTTGTCCAGGGTGAAACGGTCGGCCGTTAGGTCGCGGGACTTCTTGCCATCCTTAATTCCGATGCGGACCACCTCCGCGCCAGCGTGTTTCAACTGATCAATGAGGTGGTACAGACCTTGCCCAACACATCCATAGCCAAACAGGCCGATCTTATAGGGTTCATCTGAAGCAAGGTCCTCAGGTTTGGGCACTTGCGGTTTTGTGGAATCGGTTTTCATGATGCTATTTCTAAATACTCAGTTTGGGGTAAGAATTGGGTCAAAGCCCTTTCAATTTGCTTGTATTCCAACAAGAAGCCATCGTGTCCATACTCCGATTGCAAGACTTGAAGAGTAGCGTTGGGCAAGTGCTTGGCCAGGTATTCTTGTTCTACCAAAGGAAAGAGCACATCGGATTGCAAGCCCATCACCAGGCAGTTGGCTTGTACCTCTCCCAGGGCCTCAGCAATGCTTTGTCGCCCCCGGCCTACGTTGTGGCTGTCCATGGCTTTGGACAAAAGGTGGTAACTATGGGCATTGAAACGATCAGCCAGTTTGTCCCCTTGGTGGTGCAGGTAGGAGCTCACCCGAAAATCGTCCAGTTGTTCGTGGTTGGGTTGCGCCTGTCGCTCGGCATAAGCGCTATAGCTGCGGTAGCTCAACATGGCGATGGCGCGTGCAGCGCGCAATCCTTGTTTGCCCCCGTCGAGCGATTGGTTGTAGAAAGTACGGTCGGCCCGAATGGCCATCCGCTGCGATTCGTTGAAGGCAATGCCCCAAGGTGAATGTTGGGCGTTGGTGGCCAATAAACTTAGGTTTTCAATCAAATTGGGTTGAAGAATGGCCCATTCAAGGGCTTGTTGCCCACCCAAGGACCCTCCGATCAGCAAATGGATCCGCTCAATGCCCAGGTGCTGGCGCAAGCGTTCGTGCACCTGTACCATGTCGCGCACCGTTACCGCAGGAAACAAGTGACACCAGGGTTGGCGCATGCCGGGATAAGTGGTTTCAGGACCGGTAGTGCCGTAACAAGACCCCAGCACATTGGCACAAATCAATCGGTAGCGCTTGGGATCGAAATACCGATCGCCTCCTACCAAACCAGGCCACCATTCCGAAGGGTCTGCATTGGCCGTCAAGGCATGACAAAACCACACTACAGGAGCATCCTTGGGTCCTTCGTCGGTAAAGGAAATTTCCAGCTCACCAAGGGGAGTACCTGATTCAAGAATCAGTGTTTCGGAAGATTTATGGAGTTTTTTGGAGAACATCTTAATAATTTGAAAACAGGATGAGGTATAGGAGTTTCACAGTACAAAGCACAAATAGTAGCCTTGTGAAACCGGGCTTGCCTCGGCATCAAATCAGAAAAAAGTCGGAATCGGACTCAATGCATCAGCAGCAGTTGCAGCAACAGCAACAGCAACAACAGAGATGCATCATAGAAGAAATAGCGGAAAGAGGGTTGCGCAGGAAAGAACCTATGGAGGTATTTCCAGAGAGATTGGAGATGGAGTGGAGCGCGGTAGTCATGTTAGTTAGCTTCAATTTATCTTCTCCCTTATCGGGATCAGGAATTGGCACCTTTCTAAACGTATTAGGGTTGCCAGAGGGTCATCGAGCCTGGTCTCTCGCCTCGTTCTTAATAAACAATGATTACTCTCAGCGAATAACAACGCAAAGGTAGACCCGAATCGTTCAGTTTTCCAAACCTTTTTTGAGATTGTTGTGTTCTGCAACGCTTCACCATCCAACATATACATCTGTAAATCAAACACTTATACCGCTTTTTAAATTCATGTTAAAAAAATTTTAACCGATTTTGTGGAATTTGATTCGAAAAGGACCTAATGGGTACCAAACTATGATTTGAATAGCGTCTTAAGGCTCACAACTTACTCCATCTCCACAGTTGATGAACCGATCCAAGTTCGCTCATGGAAACCCGATCTATCCTGGTCGTTACCGACCTTAGCCTATCCGGTAGATGTGCTCTGAACCACGCCCTTGCAGTAGCTCAAGCTACCGGTGCACACCTACATTTGCTTTACACTGTCCGCCGAAACCGCGAAGTACCGCGAGGCAAAGTAGCTCTCTATGCCCTTGCAGAAGAGGCCAAACTTCAACACGCCAACCAAGTGGCGAGGCACATCCGGGTAGGCCCAGGATGGGTCGCTACGGCCCACCTTGCTGAAGAGGTAGAAGCCGATCTTATTGTGATGGGCTCTAATCTGGTTGCCGGGCTCCCCAAACTGTTTGGGCATCCTGCCCTCAAGTTGTTCGACCGGTGTTGCCGACCATTTGTGGTGGTGCAAGACCGGGAAGCTCCCGGAGAATTCCGAAGAATTGTGTTGCCAGTAGAACCCGATCCCGACTTCAACCGACAGTTGCAAGTAACAGCAGCCCTGGCAGCTTCTTGCCAAAGCCGTGTTTTTCTGTTGGCCCGCCGGTGTCAAAAAATAGCCTCTCAACGGCTGTTGCAAGAAAAGATAGAGTTGGGTACCCGCTTCCTTCGCCGGAAAGGCATTGCCGCCCAGTTGGCTTTTGCCAGTGGAAAACAAGATTTTGCGCAGGAAGTGCTTAGCTATGCACAAGAGGTAGCGGCTGACAATATTACGGAGCGTCAATTGCCAGAACAGCGGTATTGGTTCCGGGGCTTCGAGCCTCAAATTCTTACCAACGCTCAGCAAATTCCCGCCTTGGTAGTTTCCCCATTGGCCAAATGAGGTGCCCATTTGCTTACCTTCGGAGCGCTTATGGCTCCCCTACCCCATCGCAACGGAATCATCGGATTCAACACCACGGCAGCCCTGGCGTTTGGCCTGCACGGCTTGTTGCGGTTTCTTCCGCCTGAAATCTGGTTTTGGCTGCAATGGCTGGACCTGTTGACCCCGGGCTTGGTGGCTTCGCTTTGGCTCTGGCTGCTTTGGCGCCACAAAAAAGGCCGTGGTATTTTGGTCTTGAACGGAGTGTTGATGGCCTTGCTTTTTGCCGGTTTCAATTCCAACTTAGGATTTCAACCCGAGAGCACAAATGCCGACTTGCGGATCCTCACATTTAACGCAGGGGGATTTTCCAACTCCGAGGCTGACTTAAGTGCTGCCAATGAAGCGATCCGCAACCTCAATCCCGATGTGGTGGTCTTTCAAGAGTTTGGCTTTCTTCCCTGGTGGAAGAAAGCCGACACCCTGGTTGGCGTGGTAGCTTCCCAACTAAACCTCCCCTATTCAAGCTTGTATCGGCACCGCTTTAACGTATTTGGATTGGCGATTTTTTCCCGGTATCCCATTCTGCAGGCCGACACGCTTTTTCTACCGGTAAATGTGGGGAATGCTGCCATAAAACCCACCTTGCAACACCCTGATAAAACCATTGACCTGTTGCACCTGCACCTTGCTTCTTTCAATTATGGCCATCGGCTCGATACGGTGAAGGGAACCTGGAACCGCATCCAGAGTTTTCCGCAAATCACCCGAGAAACCTACAGGGAACAAAAGCAGCAGCTGAAACAAATCTTTGAAACTGCTGAAGAAAGCACCTCCCCCTTAATGCTGGCTGGTGATTTCAACAACGTTCCCGGTTCCTGGATCTACCGGCAACTCGACCTGAAATACCAAGAGGCTTTTCAGGAAGCCGGATCGGGTTTGGGCTATACCCACACCTCCTGGTTGGTGCCTCTCAGGATCGATCATGTGTGGTCGGATGAAAACTGGGAGCCCGTTTTTGCCCGGACCGTAGCCCTACCGGGAAGTGACCACAAAGCGCTGTTGGCCGATTTTCGCTGGCGATAGACGTTGGTCATGCTCTCATGACTCCTTACTTTTAACCACATGGATTTTTCAAAGCTAAAAGTGGTGGAATTGGCCAATGTGTTGGCCGGGCCGGCTGTAGGGATGTTTTTCGCTGAGTTGGGTGCCCAGGTGATCAAAGTGGAAAATGCGACTACCGGTGGCGACATGACCCGTTTTTGGAAATCGGAAAAAGAAGATGCAGATGCTTCTTTGTCGGCTTATTTCGCCAGTGTAAACTGGGGAAAACAGCACGTGATGCTCAACCTGAAAGACCCGGAAGGCATGGCAGAAGCCCAAAATCACCTCCGGTCAGCCGATGTGGTTATCGCCAATTTTAAACCCGGATCGGCGGTGCGCATGGGCCTTGATGCCGCTACTCTGGCACAAGAGAATCCAAATTTGATTTACGCCCACCTTACCGGCTTTGGGTCCACCGATACCCGAACCGCCTACGATGTAGTGTTGCAAGCCGAAACGGGGTTCATGTCGATGAACGGCACTCGCGAAAGCGGACCATTAAAAATGCCGGTCGCGTTGATCGACCTGCTGGCCGCCCATCACTTGAAAGAGGGCATTTTGGTGGCTTTACTGCAACGGCAATCTAATGGAAAAGGAGCCGTCGTAGAGGTGTCCTTATACGATGCTGCCATTGCCTCTTTGGCCAATCAGGCCACCAATTGGCTCATGGCCGGCAAGGTGCCTCAGGGAATTGGTTCGCTGCACCCCAACATTGCGCCTTACGGTGATGCGCTCCATACCAGGGATGGACTGCAAATTGTGATGGCGGTGGGTACCGATGGCCAATTCAATCGCTTATGTGAGGTGCTCGGAGCTCCTGATTTGGCGCGGGATACCCGCTTCAAAACCAATCCGCAACGATTGGGGCACCGCCAGGCTCTTATAGAGGCACTGAATGTATTCAGTCGGCAATTTGACCGGGACTTACTGCTGGAAAACTTATTAACTGCCAATGTTCCATGTGGCGCAGTTCGGTCGATGGACGAGGTGTTTGAGTTGCCCAATGCCCGTGCCTTGGTCTTGGAAAGTGATATGGAAGGTGTGGCCACCCGAAGGGTAAAAACGGCGGTATTTCGCTTGAGTCAATTGAGTTAACCCCGGTTTTGCTCCCGAATTTTCTGCCGCATCACGTGGTGGATGGCTTTTACCTCTTCTTGCTGTAGCTGCATGGCGATGCGTGTGGAATTGCCCAGGTAGTCGAACTCAATGGTTTCGCCTCCTACTACCCACCATGACTTACCGTAGGCTTTGGCAAAAGATCGATCGGGCTGATCGATGATCTGAAACTTTTGAATGTTGTTGGTTATATAGGTTTTGGCTTTGCCAAAAGACCGCATTTCCCGCTTGTAAAACATTTTTCCCTCTCCGATCCGCAAGCGTTCATTTCCGTATTTCCGCCAAAGGAAAGCCCGCCCAATCCGCAACTCAAAATACAACCAGAAAGACAGGTAGATCAACAGGAAAATGAAGTTTTGCTGAGAGTTTTCAGCAAACGCCAACTGACCTGCAACAATGCTTCCGCAAATCGTCCAGGCCAGCAGCCAAACCATCAGCAAGGTTTCTTTCCAAGGTTCTACTTTTCCAGAAATAGTGACATAGAGACTTTGGTCTTTTTCATACCACGTGATGCGCGGACCGATGTGATGCAGCTTGCTCATTGGAGGGCAAAATTAGCTAAGCCAGCCCATTTAACCAGCACCTTTGAATGGATTGGCCCGCGATTTGCATAAGGCTCTACAGCATCAACTTTGCATTCCATTAGTTCAATTAGTTACCTTTGATAACTTTGTTTCGGTTCGATATCCGGAATAACCATGGCAATTATTATGAGACTTCTTCTTTTATCTACTCTTTTTGCAACTATCTTTTCAACTACGGCTACCGCTCAAGTGGTAGGTGGTGAATTTCAGAAACTCTTCGACCTTTATGCGGTAGAGAAATACGAAGCTTGTCTTATTAAGGCCATGAAGTACACCGAAGACGACCGGTACCGGAAGAGCCCGGAACCCTACTTGTACGTATCGATGTGCTTCCACTACATCAACGAGAACATCAACGAATTCGACGAGCTTTATTATGAAAAAGCGCTCTACGATGCGATGAAATATGCGGCCAAGTTTCGTAAAAAAGATAAATCGGGCGAGATGTATGCCAACAACACTGAATACATCGAGGAGTTGACCAAAACCTGCATCGACGAAGCCAACTATTTTTACTTCGACGATAACTTTCGCAAAGCGGCCGGGGTGTTTCGCAAAATCCACAAATTTCTTCCTGAAGACGCTGGTTTGCTATACATGGTAGCGGTTTGTCAAATACGTTCGCGCAACCTGGGTGAAGGGGTAAGAAATATGAACCTTGCCTTGGATTCACTGCGTGTGAAATATGCAAATCCTGCTTATGAGCCGATGGAACTCACCGAAAAACTCTTGGTTAGAGCATTCATAGATTATTCTACTTATCTGGAAGAGTCCGGGCAAAAAGACTCTGCCGAATCGACCATCTCCACTGCGCGTGAATTGCTTAAAAAAGACGAGGCAGTAAAAGAACAATACGACAAGTTGGTGAACTAAGGTCACCTTCAACGAATAGCTTTACAACAGACGGTTTTTGCCGTCTGTTTTTTGTTTCCCCCTATTGGAAAACCATGCGCATTGACATCATCACGGTTTTGCCCCAGTTGTTGGAAAGTCCTTTTTCCGCTTCTATATTGAAACGGGCACAAACCAAAGGATTGGTAGAGGTTCACCTCCACGATTTGAGAAAATACAGCACTAACAAACACGCCCAGGTAGATGACTACCAATACGGGGGTGGTGCGGGTATGGTCATGGCATTGGAGCCGGTGGTGGCCGCTATTGAAGACCTACAAGGTCAAAGAAACTACGATGAGGTAATTTACCTGACGCCCGATGGTACAACCCTCGACCAGCGCATGGCGAATCGCTTGTCGGTGCAAAACAACCTGATGCTACTGTGCGGACATTATAAAGGAATCGACGAACGGATCAGGGAACACTTCATTACCAAAGAAATTTCTATTGGAGACTATGTGCTCTCCGGTGGTGAGTTGGCTGCAGCAGTGCTGGCTGATAGCATCATTCGGCTCATTCCTGGCGTTTTGAATGATGGCACTTCTGCCCTCACCGATTCTTTTCAGGACGATTTGTTGGCCCCACCGGTCTACACCCGTCCTGCCGAATACCGGGGGTGGCCAGTACCCGAAATTTTGCTTTCTGGCAACACGCCAGCAATTGAAGAATGGCGGCACCAAAAAGCCCTTGAACGTACCCAAAAAAGGCGCCCTGACTTGCTAAAACGTCAATCTTCGGAAGAGGGTGGGAAAATTTAAAGAGACCGTAGGGGAACTGAGAATTAATGTCTAACTTTGCAGACAGATTTTCGGAATAATAACAAGTACATGAACCACATCATCATCCAGGTAGAAAAAGAACTGGTGCCAGTCCAGAACCTTCCAGCATTAAGAGCTGTCGATACTGTAACGGTACACTATAAGATTCGGGAAGGAAACAAAGAACGTATTCAGCTCTTTAAAGGAGTAGTGCTGCAGCGCAGCGGAAACGGTGTTACCGAGACCTTTACTGTTCGCAAGATTTCAGGAAACACTGGTGTGGAGCGTATCTTCCCCGTGGCTTCTCCATTCATCGACAAAATCGTAGTAGACAAAAAAGGAGTAGTTCGTCGTGCACGAATTTTCTACCTGCGCGGCCTCCGCGGTAAGTCTGCTCGTATCAAAGAGAAACGTCAATAAGCTATTCTCTATATTGACCAAAGAGGGTGTTCCGATAAAGGTTCACCCTCTTTTTTTTTATCCAAAAAAGGGGCTGTCGCAATTGAGCGCAGCCCCTTTTGGGATTTCAGAAGAAATGGTGGTTTTCTTCTGCGGTCGATTTATCGTGCTAAAATCATTTGCTTGCTGTTCACTACTTGTCCGTCGGCAAAAATGGTGTAGATGTAATTGCCATTTTCCCAATCGTAGGCTTGCAGGTCTACTTTGGAATAGCCTCTACCTTCTAAGCGAACCCGGGTCACTTCGTTTCCAAGGGCATTGTACACCACCAATACGGCATCGTTTACTGAGGTAGGGAGGTAATATTCTATCGAGGTGCTTTCCTGAAAAGGATTGGGCCGGTTTTGTTGCATTTCAGGTGCATCTTCGAACAGGCTGCTGTTCTGTGCATCATTCGCCTTGGTTGTTTTAGTTTCCATATCGCTAAGGCGAGCTTCCATGGCAGTAAGTGCGGTTTCCAGGTCGTCAATTTTACGGGCTTGCTCGTCGATGATGGTTTGTTGCTCTTTCACTGCTTCCACCAGCAAAGGCGTCATCAAGCTATAGTTGATGCCCAAGTAGCCATCCTCGTCAGATTTCACCAATTCGGGCATCACTTTTTGCAAGTCTTGCGCGATGAATCCATAGCTCCGCCCATCGGTGAAGTTGCGGTTGGCAAATTCTTCGTTCCTAAACTCGTAGGTAAGGCCATCGATTTGCTGCAAGGTAGAAAGTGCATTGGCAATGGGCTCCACGTTTTTCTTGTAGCGCGCATCAGAACCAGCCCACACGCCTTGTGTACACCAGGTAAGGCCAACGAAGTAACCAGCATATCCGTTGGAGCTGGTTCCCCGAACGCCGTTTCCGTTGTCGCTGTCGCCCCAAACGCCCCAGGCAAAGCTTTCGCCCCATACGCCTACATCGGGACCAGAACCGTGCACACCAATGGAACCAGTGGTGTTGCTCGATTGACCTCTTACCGCAGTAAGCCCGGTGGCAAAAACGCCGGTTCCGCTGCTTCCGGTAACGGCATAAACCCCGTAGGCATTTCCTTCGCCAATGACACCAATATTAGAAGAGGAACCGTGAACACCGGCATCTGGACCTTCGCCCATCACGCCAAAGCTTCCGTTGGAAATACCGTGAAGGCCGAAGCCATCTGCATTAGAAAGTATGCCATTGGAGCCCATGTTATTGAGCACATCCAAGGTATAGTTAGGGTTGTCGGGCGTACCGATACCAATGTGGTCACCAGTATTGACACGTGGGCTATCCCAGGCCCCGAAGGTTTGGGCGTTGGCCATTGACTCCCCTGCAAGGAAGGCAACGGCAATTAATCCATAGTTGAGAACTTTTTTCATCGTAGATATTGGTTTGGGTGATACATAATTCAATTGGGCGTAGTGCCTGCTACCTGATTTGAGGCGAGATGCATTCGGTAGCAGCCTTTGCCTTCCAAAAGAAGAAGGCACCATAAATTTCTGGCTCTTTCAACGAGACTTCAAGAGGGTTTATACGCAATCCGGTTTACCGTAAAAGCACGGTTATTTATTAGCAAAAAATCCCTAATTCTTGAAATCTTCCACAGCAATCGGCTTTTCGTTACTTTTGGGCGAAACCAAATAGCTATTTCCCCATGAACAAAGTTTTGATCTTCTGCGCCTTGATTTTAGTCTGGAGTTGCAACGGCTCCGGCGATGCCAAAACCAGTAAAGCCAAAGGTGGTGAAGCCACGGAAGAAGGAGCGTTGCAAGAAGGTGAAACACTCACCTATCACGCCGATGGTACGGTGAAAACCCGCGTCAACTACGTGGCTGGTAAGCGCAACGGCACTGCCTACACCTACTATCCCGGTGGAAAAAAGGTGATGTACTCGGTAGATTACGAAAACGGTGTAAAACACGGTGACAACAAAGCTTTTTACGATGATGGCACTCCCAACCGCGTGGTACCTTACAAAAACGGCCGGAAACACGGTGTGGAAGTAAAGTATTGGCCCAATGGGAAAGTGGCATCGGAGAAGCCCTGGCGCAACGATCAATTGGGTGTTGGCTTGAAAGAATACAAAAAAGACGGCAAACAGCTCAAGAAGAATATTCCTGAGATTGTGCTGACGACCGAAGATCAAACCGCACTGAGCGGCATCTATTCCATCAACATGAAGTTGAAAGACGGCAGCAAAGCCGTAGAGTTTTACATTGGTGAACTCACCGATGGCGAATTCATGAACGACAATTTGAAGGAACTGACCACCGTTGGCGGTAAAGCCAGCCACAACCTCAGCGTGGGCAAAGGTGGTTTTCTAATGGAAAAGGTGAACGTGATTGCCAAGGTGAAAACCTACTACAAGAACTACCACATCGTTCAAAAGTCGATCAACGTAGCGGTCAACAATTAATTCCCCGCAATAAATTATTTAACTACCGGAGGGCTTGTTGTCGCCTTTTGAGCTGGTAATTGTTGGGCGCATATTTTAAGCCCTGCGCACAGGCTTTACGGGCCGCTCCCATGTTTCCGATTCGAAAGTAGTAGGCTACTGCGGCACCGTAAGCATCGCCGATCAACTCGGAGGGGATGGTGATGTCTGGCGGCAAACCTTCCATGCCCGTTTCGAAGGCAGTTCTACTTTTCTCGGCGTCTTTCAACTTTCTGCTTTCGAAGAAGAATTCCATTTTACCCAGTTCGAGAAGCATTTGTAAGCCCACAAACCGGGTGTTGGCGGCCAACCCGGGAAAGGCGGTGGCCACACTGTCTAAATGATTTCCCAAGGCTTCAAAATCGTCGTTGAAGGGCATGAGGTTGGCCAACGTAACGATGTACAGCGATTGGGCATCCAAATCGTAGGGTTCGTAGGAGAGCGCAGCTTCGGCATAGCGGTGGGCCTTCTTATACCGGGATTGAACCGTCATTTGATTGGCTTTGCCCACGTTGTAAATGAAGTTGCACCTCCGGATGAGGGTAGTATCGGTTATCTGCCCTATCAGGTAGTGATGTAGCGTATCCAACCCGGGCGACTCCCCTACTTTGCTGGTTTCTTCTTCCACCGCCTTGGCGTAGAGAAATTGGAGGTATTCTCCATTGACGCCGTATTCCATCTGACGTTCCGCCCGAACAAACAATTCCCGGTCTTCTTGCTTGCTCCAATCAATTTTGTCCAGCAACTCCATGGTACAACTCATGATGGACAACAAGGTGCGTTGGTCGGGATTGAGGAAGTAGGACTTTTCAAACTGCTGCAAGGCCCGTTTGTAGCGGTCTTGTTCCAAATTGTAGATGGCATCGTTGGCGTATTGAATGCCTGCCAATTGCCGCAAATCGATGTCGGTATCGGCAAAGTAGTATTTGGCAAACAGGTATTCGAAGTCCACTTCTTCCATCTCACGGTCGGAAATGACACCGGTATTGTGCAGAAAATCGACATAAAAGCGCTTGAACCGCAAATTGAACTTAAAATAGCCCAATTCGGGAGCCGTGGGTTCTACCGGAATGTTATCCGATTTTGGATATGCAATCAGGTAAACGTGGGAGGGCCGCTCACGGATGGAAAACGGAATCTCCAACTGCTGAAAAAACCAACCAATGATGGCCGTGGAAGAAACACAGTTGTAGGTGCCATCGTCGAAGACCTGATACATGAGGCTGTTTTCCTTGTACTTCCCCAACAGGTTTTCGTGCACGTAGCTGTATACCATTTTCACCTGTTTGGCAGGTGATTTAGAGGTAATCTTTTTGCTTTTCAATGCTGCCAGGTCTTTCAACAAGCGCTTTTCAATCATTTCTCGGCGTTGAGTGCTCACCTTTCCCCGAGGGGCGAGAAACAAACCGAGAAAATCAATTTTTTGGTTCGCATAGGCTTCAAACAGTCCTTCCTCCGTTTCGGTATCGAATCGCAAGTGCTCCAACTTGATGAATTCAGGATCGACCTGGGATTGACCCATCAAATCAAAACAGAAAAACGAGCAAAGGGCAAGGAGGAATAGAAAGGTATTTTTCATGGGGTTAGGCAGTTACGCTCCCTCAAAACTACAGCATCACTGGCAATGAGGGTCTGATGCGAAGGCAAAAAAAAGCGGGACCGTTTCAAGGAAACGTCCCGCTTTAAAATTCTTAGGAAGGGATTTGACTTACATGGTCCCACCTTCTTTGATTATGACCCCCGTGGCCTCAAACATCAATTGTTTTTCGGGTTCGGTGATGGCAGCAATTTCTTCTTCACTTTTTCCGCCATCTTCAGCAAGGTGGCGCAGGGCGTCAACCGATACGGTTTCTACCCGTACACGGCCTTCCATGATGGCCATGTTGCCGTCGGCGTATTTGGGGACGAAGAAGCCGTAATTTTTGAAACGGACCATCATTTCTTCGCCATTTCCGAGGTCAACGGTCATCCAGCAACCTTTCTTACGGCAGCATTGGTTGATGGAAGCCATCACCTTCACATCCATAGAATCTTTGCCTTCCATGGCGGTGAGGAATGCTTCGGTGTTCATGGCACCATCTGCGGTAATGGCGTCACCAAAAGCTCCGGTAGTGGGCTCTTCTGCCTCGTCGGTGGTCGTGTTTTCAGCAGTTTCAACTGCTGGCTCTTCGGTTGGGGTCGCTTTTTCGGCAACCTCTTCTTTGGGTGCTGCATTCTGACAGCTCATCAATAAGGCAATCAGACACAAGCTCAATATGCTGGTTTTCATAAGTGTTTGGTTGGTTTTCGGTGCAAAAGTACGGAATTACGGGAGTTCGATCAGTCTCCCTACAAAGAGAGCACCGTAAACTCCGTCCGACGGTTTTGCGCCCGGCCAGTGGGTGTGCTGTTGCTGGCGATTGGCCGATCAGGGCCGAAACCATCAAACTCCAGGCGCTTGCCTCCAACGCCTTTTTCTTCCAAGTACGATTTGACGGCAAATGCCCGTTCCCAGCTCAATGCTTTGTTGGCTTTGGCGTCCCCTACATTATCGGTGTGGCCATAGATGCCTACCCGCATGCCGGGGTTCTCTTTCAGGTAAGTGGCAAACTCGTCCAGAATCAACGTGGATTCCTCCGAAAGGTCCGCCGAATTGGTCCGGAAAAAGATATCGTTCAAACGGTAAGGCTGCCCCACCTTCACGGTTTCCAACTTGGGGTTCATCTCATAAAAGGTCTGGTGCACCGTGTCCTTGGCCACAGTGGCCGACTTCGCCACCTTCAGGCGCGTTTTGGCGGCCTTTTCACGGGTTTTCTGGCTCGGAATCAACCGTGAGTTAAAGGCTACGTTGTCGCCTTTGAGGCTTACCACCAAATCGGCATCTTTCTCCACCACGGCCACCGCTGCAAAGCGCCCATCGTTCTGGTCTACCTTCACGGTGGTCACCTTTTTGGTTTTCATGTTTTTGATTTCCAAACGGGCATTTTTTGCCGGCTTATTGTCTTTGGTTTCAACCGTTCCGGAAAGAAAGACCACCTCCTCCGGTTTGGCCTCCTCGTAGAGCTCAAACGTGTAGATGTCCAATCCGCCACCGCCGGGTTGTTTCAATTGATCGGAAGCGAAATACACCATCTGGCCATCCGTGCTCACGATAAACCCGTGTTCGTCTTTTTCGGTGTTGATTGGATAACCCAAATTCTCCGGCTTTTTCCAGGTGCCATCTTCGTTCTGGCGCACGAAATACACATCGTAGCCTCCGAAGCCCAAATGCCCGTCAGAAGCAAAATAGAGCGTGCGACTGTCGGAGTGAATAAAAGGTGTTTTGTCGTTGTACTCGGTATTGATGGGTTCGGGCAAGCGTTCGGCCGGTCCCCAGTTGCCCGTAGCATCCAACTCACTTTTATAGATGTCCATTTGTAGGCTGCCTTTTCGCGCACTGGCAAAGTAGAGCGTTTGACCATCGCCCGAAAGGCTCGGCTGCGATTCCCAGCCTTCATCAGTATTGACGTTTGGCCCCAGGTTGCGCAGCTCGGTCCAATACCACATCTCTTTGGCGTGGGTTTCGTTGTAGCCGTACACAAAGTCCGACACGTAAATGTCACAGTTGTTGAACAGTGCGCCAGTCGTTTTACGGGTAGCCGGTTTGCATACCGTGAGGTAAATGTGCTTGTTGTCTACCGAGATGGTGGCACCGCCATATTTCTCCTCTTCTTTTTGATTGAAGGGAAACGGCATTTCATCGCCGGCGTTGAAATTTCCGCTTTGGCCTTTACTTTTCACGAAGCGCTCGTCATAGGCAATCTTATCGCTCTGGAAAGAGGTGCCCCGCACCAGCGTTTTTCGCTCCGTTTTCCGGGTAAAAAACATGTAGTTGTTGTCCGGCGTAATCAGTGGCAGATACTCCTGCCCTGCCGACGAAACATTGGAAACAATGGAAGGAGAAAATGGCTTGGGATTGCTGAAGTTGTTGTGATAAAACTTGGCGTATTGGTAATCCAGCAGGATTTCAGCGTAAGCCTTGTCGTCTTCATCGCTGTATACTTCTGCCTCTGCCGATAGGTTGAAGTAGGTTTCGTACAACTCTACTGCGCGGCTGTATTCTTTGCGCCCGAGGGCAATGCTGGCCAACAGGTTATACGGTTCGTAGTGATAGCTTGGGCAACCTTCTACAATGGCCAGCAGGTGTTTTTCAGCGGGCCGGTAGGAGGCTCCGCTGTAGCGGGCACTTTTGATCATCTCCTTGGCCAAAAAGAAACGGGCATCCCAAAATTCGGGTTCCATTTCCACCGCCTTACGGAGGTATTCCATGCGCTCCGGCTTCTTGTATTTCTTACGGTCGGTGCCCATGTCGAAATACTTCTGCGCCTTCTTCTCAATTTCTGGTTCACAAGCATCCTGGGCCACTATCGATCCGGCGGGCCACAACAGGCCAACCAACATCAATCCCGCGAATGCTCCTCTCAACTTGCTTCCTTTTCGGATCATCAATTGGATTCAAAAATGGTTCTATTGCTACTTAGGGTTGTTTCAAGCGCTCGTCGGCTTTCCGTTGTGCCTCCTGCATAATTCCATCGGCCTTTTTGTCGGCTTCCGAAACCAATTTGTTGGCTTTCTTATCGGCTTCCTTGCGCACTTTGTCGGCAGCTACTTTTGCCGCTTTTTTCTTCAAAGGGTTGTTGCCCGCTTGTTTGATCAAATCATCGGCTTGCTTATCGCCTTCTTTGCGAACCGCATCGGCTTGCTTGCGGGCCTCATCTTTTACTTGTTGCGAACGCTTGCGGCCCTCGGCCAAAATTTTGTCGGCTTCTTCTTTAGCCTTTTTGCGCCCTTCGTCAATGGCCTGGGTTTTCACCTCTTCCACCTTCTGTTTCGCCTGGTTTTTCAGGTCATCGGTCAAAGAACCTTCGCCGGTTCCTCCCGGCCATACCGGACGAATTTTCGGATCGCTCATAGTGCCCGTGATCAGCACTTCTGCATCGATCATCTCTCCGGCACTCAGGTTGGCCCCTTTGGAATTGGCCGCGGATATCAAGCTACCTAAGGCTATATTGGCCGCGCCACCCATGGCAGACAACGGCAATTTGAGTTGCATGTTGTAATCAATGGTTTGGTCCAATCGGCTCACCCCTTTCATGGTTCCTTTGCCATTGGCCAGATCGAAATCAAAGGGATCCACCTCAACCTCACCGTTCACAATCTTGAACGAAATGTTGGTGTTGTCCAATTCCAGTTTTTTGAAATCGTCGTTTTTCAGCACATCACCCACTTTCGACAACACGCCGGCACCTTCTACCCGCACTTCGTGGGTTTTCAATCGGCCATTGCCGTTCACGGTGTTCATCACCATTTCCATGTTTTCGTCCATGGTGCCCGAAATGCCCAGGGTAGTACTGAAAGCACCTTTGGCGCTTTCGGCGATGGGAGCCAGTTTTTGCACCGTATTGAAGGTCGTGTAGGTCTCTTGCACATCAAAACGGGTGATGTCCAAATCGAAATCTACTTTGGGCTGGTTGAACACCTTGGTATCGTATCCGCCATTCATCACCAGGTTGCCTTTGAGCATGTCCATCGAAAGGTCCTGCAAGGTGGCTCTCTGGTTGCGAATGATCACACCGCCTTTTACTGCCGTCATTTCAATGTTGTCGTAAAGCATTTTGCCAATGTTGGTGGTCAACACAAAATCGAGGTTCCCGGGTACTTCGGCCACTCCTTCGGAGCTTTCTTCCTCGGTGCCTTCGCCTTCTCCGCTAGCACCGCTTTCTCCCTCAGCAGTAGCTTCTTCCTCTTCGATAAACTCGTTGAGGTCCATCAGGTTGGAGTTGAGGTCAAAGCTTCCTTTCAAAACATCGTCGTTGAACCAATACGCTAGCAAATTATCGATGCGGCCGGTGGCACGCATGTCACTTTTTCCAATTTGGGCATCAAAGTCGGCCAATTCCACAAACTGTGGAGCAAATTCCATATCCATCGAGTTGATGAGCATGTCGTAAGGCGTGGTCGGATCCTGGTAACGCAACTTTTTTGCTTGCAAGCGGCCGGTAGCCTCAAATTGGTCGTACTGCTCGTTTTCCAGGGCGGAAACGTTTCCTCTCAATCCAATGTTGGCTTTGATCTCTCCGCTGTAGCTTTCGCCTTCCTCCATCGGAATCACATCCTTCAATTCATCCAATACCAGCTTGGCCTTGATGCCACCGTCCACGAAAGCATCGCTCACCGGAGTTTTGATGTGCATCACCATATCTACCGGCTGCTTGGCTAAATCTACATGAAAAGTATTGATGTCCACCGTGGTGAGGTCGGCATCGCCTCCGGGGTTGGCCACTTCTACATTTACCTGAATGTTTTCGGCGGCCTTGGGCAAGTCTGGGTAATGGAAATACCCGTTTTCTACAATCAACTTCACATCAAAACCCGGCAGGTTATCGCCTTCATAGCGGCCTTTGGCCATGCCATCCAGGGCCAGTTTGCCTTTGGTTTCAATGTCGGCAAAATCGCGGGCATACACCGCCGGCACCAGGGATAACACACTGCTAAACTCCGTTTTGAGGGTGTGAAAGGCCACATCCATATCAATCGCCTCTCCTACCAGGGCCACAAATCCTTCGAAGCCCAGTTGCAATTGATTGAGGCGAATGGTGTTTTCACCAAAAGTGTATTTCTCATTCGGCAGGTCCACATTGATGTCAAAATCAATCTCGGTGTTCACCTGGTTCAGAAAGGCGATGCCATCCATTTGATAGGTAATGGCTTCAGCCGTGGTGCGGGTGCGCACATCAAATACATCCAAGGTAAAATCGCCTCGGCCTTCGTGGGTAAAGTCCACCAACTCGGCATACATGCCTCCTTCGCGATCGTCATACACGACATGGGCATTGCGGATGTAATACTCCTGCAAGGTCATGGAAAATTCACTTTCCTCTTCAGCCGATAGCGCTTCTTCTTCTTCCGTTGTTTCTTCCCCTGCTTTGGCGATGTCCCAGTTTGCCATGCCATCTTCCAGTACAATCACGTGTATTTCAGGATTGCTCAAGCCCACTGATACGATTTCCATTTTACCTCCTTTGATGAGGCTCATGATGTCTACCGTAACGGCCAACTCTTTGATGTCGGCCAGCTTAATGCCCTGGAATTGATCGATGCCTTTGACGGTGACATTTTCAATGGCCACCGTGAGGTTGGGAAAACTGGAAAACAGCGTAAGGTCGTAATCGCCCAGCTGCACTTCTGCATTGACATTGTCGTTGGCCGCATCATTGATCGCGGCTACAATCTTGCCTTTAAACAAAAAAGGAGCAGCAATAGCAAAGGCTAACGTGAGTACAATCAGGATACCGAGACCGATCAGAATTTTCTTGATCATGGAAAGGTGTAGATTAATGTTTTGGTTCGAACAAGCAACGAAACCGGGGTTAGGATATTGTCGATGAACGTAGGGATTACAAAGATGCTAATTATTGCGCTTCGTCTTCCGGCTTTTGTGATGCTAATGCCCCTTCGGTACTCGCAATTATGGTGGCGACCGTGGCATCACCGGTGACGTTCACTACCGTACGGCACATGTCCAGCAAACGGTCTACCGGAAAAATGATGGCAATCCAGGCAGGATTGAGGCCTACCGACTGCAACACAATGATGAGCATGATGAGCCCGGCACTGGGCACCGCAGCCGACCCGATGGAGGCAAGGGTAGCCGTGAGGATGATGACCAGTTGTTGCGATACGTCCAAATCCACCATGTGCATTTGTGCGAGAAAAATCACGGCAATGGCTTGATATAGGCTGGTTCCGTCCATGTTGACCGTGGCACCAATGGGCAAAACGAAGCTGGTAATCTCTTTTTTGACCCCCATGCGGTTGGTCACACAGTCCATGGTGACCGGAAGGGTTGCCGCGCTACTGCTGGAAGAGAAGGCCAGCAGCTGGGCGGGACCAATGCTCTTGAAAAAGTCGAAAAAACTGCGTTCGCGCACCGCGGTTTTCATCACCACAGGATAGAAAATAAAAGCCATGAGGGCCAGGCCCAAAATGACCACAATCATGTACCAGCCCAAGCCGATCAACAATTCCCTAAGTTGTTCCAAGGTATCGGCCATAGAAGTCATTTGACCCGCCATAAGTGCAAAAACGAAAAAGGGTGCCCCTTTCATTACCACGTTTACCATGATGAGGAATACCTCGTTGAGGCTGCTCACCAACTGTATGATGGGTTGTTGTTGGGCGGTAGGCAGCAACAGCAAACAGACGCCAAAAAAGATGGCAAAAAAGATGATTTGCAGCATGAGCCCGTTGTTGCTCAAAGAGAAGAAGAAGTTGCTGGGCACCATGTCTACCACAAACTGCAGCGGTCCTTCGTCTTTTTTACTGCCGGCACTTTTCATGCCTTTGCTAAGTTTTTCGTTCATTTCAGGGCCGGCAGCGGCAGCTTCTCCACTTTTCAGCAAGCGCACCTCGTCCATGTATTCCACATCGGGCGTGGCTTCTACCCAGGCTTCATAACTCTTGCGGTTTTCAATGCGCTGGCTTTCGGCAATCAAATTGCCCGGTGCAATCACATTCACCACCGTGAGGCCCACTGAGACCGCAATGACGGTGGTGATCAAATACATGCCAAGGGTTTTTACCCCAATACGCCCCAAGGCGTTAATGTCAGACAGGCTCGTTACTCCGGTGATGATGGACAACAGCACCAAAGGAACCGCAATCAGTTTCAGCAGGTTGATGAAAATGGAGCCCCAAGGCTTGATCCAGTCAGCGGTAAATTCGTTGAGGCCGAGGCTGATGGACAACACGGCCCAGCCAATCCCCAAGACCAGCCCGAGGATGATTTGAATGTGGAGAGGAAGTCGTTTCATAGAGAGATTTGAGGAGCTTTGGAGGCGGACGGTCAGAGTTGTGGATTGTCCAGCCTTCGCGGAAGCGTGCCCGGATCGGGTTCGAAAACGGCCAGATAGCCGGTGCGTTTGCCGGTAAGTTGCAAGCTGGTTTCGAGTTGGGCAGCTAAATATTCTTTCAATTGCGTGTCTTCAGGTACTTCCACCAGGATTTCGTTTTCTACCAGCAGACCTACCTCGAATTGATCTTCGATTTGGTGGTGCAAAAACGAAAGGGGAAGGCGTGCATTGCGCGCTACCTTCAGATTTCGTTGCTGCAATTCCGTTTCAAGCAAGTCGCCGTATTCAGCCGCTGCTTTGCCGCTTCCGAGTTGATCCCATACCGATTGACAGGCCTCTTCAATGGCTTGGGTCCAGGTGTCGAATGCTTGTTGTTCTTCCATCCCTTGTTTGGGGTTGTGGGTTTGGCAAATAAGCCAGATTAATGATACATTTTTTGTCGCAAATAGTGGTCAGCTAAAGTAATGGCCGCCATGGCTTCTACTATGGGCACTGCCCGGGGCACTACACAAGGATCGTGCCTTCCTTTGCCCTCTAAAGTCACCTTTTGAGCATCACTGTTCACCGTTTCTTGTGCTTGCATGACCGTTGCCACCGGTTTAAACGCCACCTTGAAGGTGATATTTTCACCGTTGGATATTCCTCCCTGTATACCACCGGAGTGGTTGGTCAGGGTGGCTATATCTCCCTCTTTACGAACAAACGTGTCATTGTGTTCCGTTCCGCGTAAAGTTGCGCCTAAAAATCCTGAACCGTACTCAAAACCTTTCACAGCATTGATGCTCAACATGGCTTTGCCCAGGTCGGCATGCAGCTTGTCGAACACTGGTTCGCCCCAACCTACCGGCACACCGGTAACGGCAGCGCTGATCACTCCGCCCAAGGTATCGCCCTGTTTTCGAATGGCGGTGATGGCCGCTTCCATCTCGGCAGCAGCTTCAGGGTCGGGACAACGCACCAGGTTATTTTCACGCTCATTTAAGTCGAGTTCTTCCCAATGGCGCTGCATGGTAATGTTACCTACCGCGGA
This sequence comes from uncultured Flavobacteriales bacterium, assembly GCA_937899835.1. Classification (GTDB taxonomy): domain Bacteria; phylum Bacteroidota; class Bacteroidia; order Flavobacteriales_G; family Salibacteraceae; genus CALCCE01. The sequence goes on from CALCCE010000022.1 coordinate 49,336, forward strand.
TACCCAGGCGTTCACTGTTACCCCTACTTGCTTCAGCAGCAATTTGGCCAGCGCACCGGCCACTACCCGGGCCACCGTTTCACGGGCGGAGGACCTGCCTCCTCCCCGGTAATCGCGCACTCCGTATTTTTTGTCGTAGGTGTAATCGGCATGGGAAGGTCGGTAAGCTTCCTTGAGGTGACGGTAATCTTTCGGCTTTTGATTGGTGTTCCACACCACAAAACCAATGGGCGTACCGGTGGTTTGTCCTTCAAAAATTCCCGACAGGAATTCTACCCGGTCTGGTTCCTTGCGCTGGGTAGTGAGCTTGGATTGGCCGGGCCGCCGGCGATCCAGTTCCGATTGAATAAAATCCATGTCGAGGGCAATGCCGGGTGGGCACCCGTCAATAATGCCACCGATGCCTGCTCCGTGTGATTCTCCAAAGCTGGTAAGAGTAAAGACTTTGCCAAAGGTATTGCCGGCCATGAAGTGGCAAATTAAGCAATTACCTGCCAAAGAAAGACCGATTGAAAGGGAATTTTGATTGCCTCCACAAAGGCTGACAAAGGCGTCAGGAAAACCAATAAATCCTGAATACAAGGTTCTGGAAAGGCGCCTTATTGAAGGCATTCCAATGCGATAAATCCCTTTCTTTGTCCCCGCTCATATTTCACTTGCAGAATCAACCAACATGACCGAGTCGCCTACCAAACTATTGATCAAAAACATTCGCGAATTGCTCTGTGTGGTTCCCGATGGAGAAACGGCTCCCAAGCTGTTGCAAGGTGCTGCTCTCCATAAGATGACGGTGCTGGAAGATGCGTGGCTGGCGGTAGAAGACGGTAAAATTTCCGATTTCGGTTCCATGTACGATTTGCACGGCATCACCGACTGGTCGAGCCTCAAGGTGATTGATGCCGAAGGCAAAGTGGTGATGCCGGCGTGGTGCGACTCGCACACCCACCTGGTTTTTGCCGGCAGCCGCGAAGGAGAATTTGTAGACCGGATTCGGGGGTTGAGCTACGAAGACATTGCCGCCAAGGGAGGCGGCATTCTCAACAGTGCACGCAAGTTGCAGGATACCCCGGAAGAGGTGCTCTTCGAAAGTGCCCTGGCCCGGCTCAATGCAGTAGCTCAACTGGGCACCGGAGCCATAGAGATCAAAAGTGGATATGGACTTACGCCCGAAGCGGAATTAAAAATGCTACGGGTAGTTCGCCGACTGCGGGAACACTCACCGGTAACGATCAAAGCCACCTTCCTGGGCGCTCACGCTTTCCCGGAGCGTTTCAAGTCGGTTCCACAAGCTTATGTGGAACAAATCGTACACGAAATGCTACCTCAGGTGGCAGAAGAAGGCCTGGCGGAATACATGGACGTTTTTTGTGAACGCGGGTACTTTAGCAATAATCAAACCGATCAACTGTTAGAAGCGAGCAATCAATACGGCCTGCGGCCTAAAATTCACGTCAATCAGTTTTCCATCTCGGGAGGTATTGAGGTCGCGGTACGCCACAATGCCTTGTCGGTAGACCACCTCGAAGTAGTAGGTGATGCTGATATAGAAGCATTGCGTGGTTCGGGTACCATGGCTACGCTCTTGCCCAGCTGCTCTTTCTTCATCAACATTCCTTATGCACCAGCACGCCAATTGATCGATGCGGGCTTGCCGGTGGCCTTGGCCAGCGACTACAATCCGGGTTCTACTCCGAGCGGCAACATGCCCCTGGTGGTAGCCATGGGGTGCATCAAGCTGCGCATGACACCCGCCGAGGCCATTCAGGCCGCGACCCTCAATGGAGCCTACGCCATGGACCTGAGCGATGAACTCGGAAGCATTGCCGTGGGTAAGAAGGCCAACCTTATCATTACCCAACCCATCCCCTCCCACGAATTTTTGCCTTACGCCTTTGGCAGCAACCTCATCGAACAGGTGATCCTCAACGGCCAATTGATTTAAATGCAGCCATTGGTCGGTCTTGCGACAATCCAATTCCTTCGCTGGATCGTACTTTAGCAATCTAATCCGAAAATCGATCTCATGTACACTTCTGGAAAAATCACCACTGCTGTTCACTACCTGAGTTTAACTTTTCTGTTGTTGGCACTGCCAGCACTCATTTCCTGCTCGGCCCCTACCACTGGCTCCGACAATGCCGCCGGTGTGGCTGCAGTGAAAAAGCCGGAGGGATTGAGCAAAGCCTACTTTGCCAGTGGCTGTTTTTGGTGCGTTGAGGCCATTTTCGAATCGGTGAAGGGAGTTGAAGAAGCGGTTTCCGGCTATTCGGGAGGACAAATCAACAATCCGAGCTACAAGCAAGTGAGCTCTGGCCAAACCCGTCACGCAGAAGCGGTAGAAGTATTTTATGATCCCGAAGTGGTGAGCTATGCCACCTTGGTGAAAGTATTTTTCGGCTCCCACGATCCAACCACCCTCAACCGCCAAGGTCCCGACCGTGGGCCCCAATACCGCTCGGCGGTCTTTTACCAAAACGAGGAGGAAAAAACCATTGTAGAGAACTACATCAAAGAATTGGAGGCCAACAACACGTTTGCCAATTCGATTGTAACGGAAGTGCTACCCTTTAAAAAGTTTTGGGATGCAGAAGATTACCACCAAAACTACGAGCGCCTCAATCCGAACAACAGTTACATCCAGGCGGTTTCCATTCCGCGACTGAAACGCTTTCAGAAAAAATTTCCTGAATTGTTGAAGCCCACCGAGGGGCATTGATCACATGCACATCGTTTCTACCAACCTGGCCCAACCTTTCTCCTTCGAGTGGAATGGAGAAACTGTGGAATCGGGCATTTACAAATGTCCTGTAAGCACTCCACTGGAGTTGCAAAAAGGAGGTGTGGTAGGCGACAAGGTGGTAGACTTGCGGGTGCACGGTGGCCCCGAAAAAGCTTGTTACCTCTATTCTGAAGATCACTACCCCGAGTGGCAAGCCTTGTATCCCAATTTGGAGTGGCAAGCAGGCATGTTTGGGGAAAACCTCACGGTGGCTGGCTTGAATGAAACCCAAACACGAATTGATGATGTTTTTCAGGTGGGCACCGCCAAAGTGCAAGTGAGTGAACCGCGACAACCGTGTTTCAAACTCGGAATGCGCTTTGGCAACATGGAGGTGCTGCGGCAATTTGTAAAAAAAGGAAAACCTGGAGCCTACATCAGGGTGTTAACGCCCGGCAAAGTGCAAGTAGGCGATGCCTTTCAACTGTTGGAGACCAATCCTGAAAAGCCCACCCTGGAAGCCGTCCATTGGCAAAAATTTCGCCGGTAATTTCCCAGGCAAGCGCGCCTTAGAATTCGTCGGGACTAAGCGGGAATCTTCTATTTTCGTAAGCCGAACGCTGCACCATGTCTACCCCTTCCATTCCCCTTGCTGAGCGGGTCCGCCCTCAACACCTCGACCAATACATCGGGCAACAACACCTGGTGGGCGAAGGAGCGGTGCTGCGCAAGGCCATCAGCAGTGGCCTGCTGCCTTCCATCGTTTTGTGGGGCCCGCCGGGTGTGGGCAAAACCACCCTGGCGCAGATCATTTCTGCGCAACTCGACCGGCCCTTCTATACCTTGAGTGCCATTAACTCGGGAGTAAAAGACGTGCGGGAGGTGATTCAACGCGCCAAAAGCCAGCAATTTTTTGGCACCAACAACCCGGTGTTGTTCATCGATGAGATTCACCGGTTTAGTAAGTCGCAGCAAGACTCCCTGTTGGGTGCGGTGGAAAAAGGCACCATAACCCTCATTGGCGCCACTACCGAAAACCCTTCGTTCGAAGTCATTCCTGCGTTGCTTTCCCGCTGTCAGGTCTACGTGCTGAAATCGCTCGATAAGCAAGATTTGCTCCAACTCATGGACCAGGCCCTGCAACAAGACGCTGCCATGGCGGCCCGTAACATCGAATTGAAAGAGACCGATGCGCTGCTCCGCCTTTCGGGAGGCGATGCCCGTAAGTTGCTCAACAGCCTGGAGTTGGTGGTGTTGGATTCTGCCGACGATCCGGTGGTGATTACCAACGACAAAGTGAGCGCCCTGGTGCAGCAGAACCCCGCCCGCTACGACAAAACGGGGGAACAGCACTACGACATTATTTCGGCCTTCATCAAATCCATCCGCGGCAGCGATCCCAATGCGGCCCTGTACTGGTTGGCACGCATGACATCCGGTGGAGAAGACCCCAAGTTCATCGCCCGACGGTTGCTGATTGCCGCTTCGGAAGATATCGGTAATGCCAATCCTACGGCTTTGGTCATGGCCAACAATTGTTTTCAGGCGGTGACGGTGATCGGTTATCCCGAATGCGAACTGATTCTATCGCAAACGGTGGTTTATCTGGCCACCTCGCCCAAAAGCAATGCTTCGTACCAAGCGATTAAAACAGCCAAAAAGCTGGTGGAACAAACCGGTGACTTGCCGGTACCGATGCACTTGCGCAATGCGCCTACCAAACTGATGAAGGATTTAGAGTACGGCAAGAGCTACCACTACAGCCACGATTATCCAGGCAATTTTGTGCAACAGGAATTCATGCCCAACGAAATCGAAGGTACTCGGTTGTACGATCCAGGACAGAACGCACGGGAGCAAGATATGGCCAAGCGCTTGAAAGCCTGGTGGCAGGAAAAATACGGTTACTGAAGTGGGTTGTAATACCGACGGTGGGAATATTGAAAGATGAGCATAACGGCAAAGGCTCCTGCTGTTTGCTCGAAGAGTTGCCAACCGGTATCCATTAAAAAGTAGATGGTTTGGTCGGTGAAACCATAAAGACCCATTACAAGGTTGACTACTGTAAAAGTGATGATGCCGGTGCTCAAACCTACGATGAGGGTGGCGCTTAAGCTTCGAAACTTTCGCAGCAGGCCCGTAAAGAGTACCGTTTGAAGCCCTCCCAGGGTAAAATATAAACCTGCGGCAATCGCAAAGAGTGCCGAGTCAGAAAGTGGCGAAAATGCTATATCGTTGAGTATTATGCCGTGCCAGCTATACCAGAGGAGTGCCATCAACATCGACGATGCTCCCCACATCTTGATCATCCCTTTATTCATTTTAACTGTAGTAGTGTAGCAACATTATCTACTCAGCGGTCGGTAAAATGTTTCACTTCTTCAGGGTATTATTTGCAGGACTCAAAGAGGGATTTGAAATCCTACCGCCGGGCGTTTGAGCTAAATGGTTGAGGTACTAAAGTTTAGGAACAATAAATCTTCAACGCTTAGCAAAAGCTGTCGTAAAAAAAAATTTGAGCGGATTCAACTTTCCGCGGCTTCTTTGTGGGTTTGGAGGTAGGACAGGTAGGAAACGGTGAGGCCACAGAGCCATCCTCCGGAGGTTTGCTCCAGCACCTGCCAACAAAAATCGGTGAGCAAGTGCAGCACTCCCTGGCTGGAATTGAAAGAAACGCCAAAGACAAAGGCAATGCTGAAAATGAAAACTCCCGCAAAAATTCCTACTACCCACCCCCGGCGAGGCAACCTTTCGGGCACAGTAAGAATCTGCACAAAGAAGGCCATTAGTGCTCCAATACCTAAGTAGGTACAACTGCTGACCAGCAGAAAGAAATCTTTGGGATAAGCGAGGCGGTCGATGTCGTTGAGTATCCAGCCATGCCACGCATAAAAGGCCAGAAACATATACGTGGAACAAACAATCCAGGAAATGAAAAACTTATACTTCAGCACTGCTTGGTATTTCGTTCATTGCCAGACCAAAAAATTTGATCTAAGTGTCGTTCGGGTTGCGGCTAAATTAGGAATTATTATGAGGCAAAATCATTTCAAGAATGGCCACATATCAACCGGTTTTCATTCGCAATTTTTAAGTAGTTTAGGCCCGTTACCGTGATTTCCAAAGCTTTTTCATCATTCGTGCTCCGGGGAGTGTTGCTTCTGCTGGTGTTGGCGGGTTGCCGGGACGTTTTTGAAGCCCCACGCTGGGATGTGGATTTGTTGGCTCCAATAGCCAAAACCACACTCGACCTGCAAGACCTCGACCAGGACAGTTTGCTGCGCGAAAACAACGACCGTAGCCTTACGCTGGTGTTTAGTGAAAAACTGTTTAGCCTGGAGCTCGATTCGCTGTTTGAAATTCCTGAACAGCGCTTCGATACCAACACCCCCTCCTACCCCTTTTCAGTCAACCTGCCGCCGGGCAATTCACTCTACACCGATGTTTCCAACAATAAATTCGATGCCAGTGGTGCGGAGTTGACCAACGCCAAAGTGCGGGAGGGCACCATTGAACTCACGTTGCTCAATACCCTCAACGAAGGAGTTTTGTTTACCTATTCTATCCCTTCAGCCAAACTGGGCGCTCAGGTTTTTCGCAAGCAGGAGTTGTTGCCTGCGGGTTCTATTGCCGCTCCCACCCAGAGTTCCTTTACCTACGATTTGGCAGGCTATGAGCTCGACCTCACTGGCCCGAATGGCAACGATCACAATACCATTATCCTCGATGTAGAAGCGGTAGTCGATCCGGGTGGTCAAATTGTGAATGTGGCCGCAGGAACTTATTTGGGCATCAAATCCCGGTTTTCGGCAGTGCGCCCCGAATACGTGGAAGGCTACTTTGGACAAAGTACCGAACGGGCTACCTCTGATGGGGAACCCACCGATCTTTTCAATTATGTCCAAAACGGTGAATTTGACCTGGAAGAGGTCAACCTGGACCTGCGCATCAGAAACGGGGTTGGTGTAGATTTTACCGCCGAGATTCTGGGCCTCACCAGCATCAATTCCGAAACCAATACCACGATTGCTTTAACCCATCCTACCATTGGCAGTAGCCTCAATGTGAACCGTGCAGGCATTTCGGGCCTGGTGAACACCTCACCGGATGTCCTGTTTTCAGACTTTGACCTGTCATTTGATCAAAGCAACTCGAATTTGGATGAGCTGATTGAAAACCAACCCGACCAATTGGGCTATCAGGTGGACCTTACCTTGAATCCCTTGGGCAACGTTTCCAACCACCGCGATTTTTTGTTTTACGACAAGGGCATCGACATTTTTCTTGATTTGGAGGTTCCGCTGTCGTTTTCGGCCAACAACCTGACCTTGTTGGATACTACTGAATTGGAAATTGCTGATCGGGAGGATTTCATCAACAATGTGATCGGTGGCTTTTTGTACGCTTATGTGGATATCGGCTATCCGTTTGACGCCACCATTCAGCTGGTGATGCTGGACTCCAACTTCAACTTTATTGATTCATTGGTAGTGCCCACCACCGTGATCCCGGCGGCTCCGGTCAATGCCATTCTACGCGTAGATGGCACATCTTCGGCAAAATTGCCCATTCCCATCAATCAAAACCAGATCGACGATTTTTATGCTGCTCGTTACCTGGCTACCAGGATTTCGTTGACCACCACCAGCCAACCCGATTTTATCAAAATCTACAGCGACTACCGAATGGACTTGAAGGTGGTGGCCGATTTCACCTACCGTGTAGATGAATTTTAGTTGGCGCTTTCGTCTCCTGACCCTTGGGGTGCTCTTGGGTTTCCCCGTGTTGCTTGCCGCGCAGTCGCAGTGGAGCCTTTCGCAGGTTCGGCAGGATTCGGCGGACTACTCACTTGGTGTACGGTCTGAATTTTTTCTCAACTCCGATGCCCTGGACAACGATTTCTTTCTGGCTTTTTTGGGGAACCGCGATTTTATTGAAACCAGTGTCAAGGACCGCATCTCTGACCGATTGGGCAGCGAGAACCGCTTTGGCGGGGAACTCAACACCGGTTTGTTTTTCTCCGGACCACTGGCCCGGGGCAAAGGCGACAATCCTTTTCGGCTTTCTTATTTCATAGGGTTGGCCGACCGCCAGCACGTGCACAGTATCTTTTCGGAAGACGTATTTCGGCTCGGTTTCTACGGAAACAAGCGTTTTGCAGGAGACACGGCTAAATTGGGAGATTTTGAACTGCACGCCTACCAATACCAGCAGCTACAAACCGGTGTGCATTACGACAATGGGCGTGGACGGATTTTAGCCGCAGGACTATCGTTTTTGAAAGGCCAGGGCCAGCAGAGTATTGAGGTGCAGCAACTGGATTTGTTTACCAGTGAAACCGGCGACTATCTGGCCGCCGACACCCGCGCCCGGGTGCGGCAAAACGATTCGAGCAATACCAATCTTGACGCCTTCAATGGCCTGGGAGCCTCTATTGATGTGATGGTGCAATACCAATTCAACTTGCTGGAAGTGAACCGCCACGGCAACGGGTGGTTGCGTTTGGAGGTAAACGACCTGGGGTATTTGTGGTGGAACGATGAAAGCCTCGACTATCGGGTGGATTCGGTGTACGAATTTGAAGGGGTGGTTTTCGACAACCTTTTTGATTTGAACGATTCGCTGTTGCAATCGCAAAATCCCAGCCGGATTGTAGACGACATTGAAAATTCGCAAGGGCGATCCAGCTACCGGACGTTGCTGCCGGCACAGTTTCGACTCACCTTTTCGCAAGACCATCACCGGGGATTTAACTTTAGCATGCGCATCGAACAACGCTTGCAGGCGCAGTTCAAAACTTTTGTGCTGCTCAAAGAGTCTTACCGCTTAAAACCATGGTTTAGGGTGGCCCTCATGGGCGGAGTGGGTGGCTATGGCCGCTATTACGCTGGTGCGGAAGCACAGCTGAAGTTTGCCCATTGGGAGTTGCTACTTGGGTCAAACAGTTTGGAAGGTGTAGTTTTGCCCAAAAATTCATCGGGCAGCAATGGCTACCTGGCTTTGCGTACTTCTTTCTAAACATTCATGACGCCAAATCTTCCCCTACTTCGTCACCGCGACAGTTCTCAGTTTTTTCTCCTGGCCGGCCCTTGTGCGGTAGAAAGTGAAGCCGTGGTAATGGAGGTGGCCGAGCGGGTGGCCGAACTCACCGACAAGTACCGCATACCCTATATTTTTAAAGCGTCTTACCGCAAAGCCAACCGTTCGCGCTTGGATTCTTTCACCGGAATTGGTGACGAGGCGGCCCTCGAGTTGCTGGCCAAAGTAAAGGACCGTTTTCAACTGCCTACCGTAACCGACATTCACAAAGACGAAGAAGCTGCTCTGGCGGCTCAATACGTTGACGTGTTGCAAATACCCGCCTTTCTCTGCCGGCAAACCAGTTTGTTGGTAGCGGCTGCCGCCACCGGCAAAGCGGTGAACGTGAAAAAAGGACAATTTCTATCGCCTGAGGCCATGAAGTTTGCCGTGGATAAAGTGAAGCAATCGGGGAACCCGGAAGTATGGCTCACGGAACGTGGAACTACTTTTGGGTACCAGGACCTGGTGGTAGATTTTCGCGGAGTGCCGGCCATGCAGGCCCACGAAGTACCGGTAGTGGTGGACATTACGCACTCGTTGCAACAACCCAACCAGAGCTCAGGCGTCACCGGCGGCCGGCCCGATTTGATCGGAACCATTGGTAAGGCGGCCATTGCAGTTGGTGCTGATGGACTGTTCTTAGAAACGCACCCTGACCCATCGAAAGCATTGTCGGACGGGGCCAACATGCTCCATTTGGATCACCTCGAAGATTTGCTGAAAAAGCTCACCCGGATTCGGGAGGCGATAATGGCCTAAGGTTTTCGTCTTTCACCAGGATATATACGCTACCCTCTCCCGGCAGCCACCGGCTCCACGCGTGCTCAGAGACCACTACATAGCCCTGTACCGGACTTAAGGTCACCATGTAATCGGCAGTGTAGGTGGTATACCATTCCCGGTTGTCGTTGCTAAAGTGATTCCAGGCATCGAATTCTACTCCACCCACAATGCGGTCTTTTGGAATTTTGTGGTGTTCTGTCAGTTCCTGCAAAGCCTGCCAGCGCACCCGGTTCATTTCCATGTAGTCGTGCGCAGCAGCTACGGCAAATCCAACACAGATAATCACCATCGATCTTACTGCCCAGCGCAAGGGTGGCCGGTGGTTGCGTTCTCCGATGGCATCGTGTTGCGACAGTAAAAGCACTAGAAAGGGAAACAAAGGAGGCAGGTATCGGTCGTATAAACCAGTGCACCACAAGGGGGCAAGGTAAATGAGCAAGCCCACCGCGGCCATTGGCCCGATGGGACCGGTGAAGGAAAGGCTCAACACCGGAGTGAAAAACCGTTTGCTTTGGCTGCGCCAACGCTCCCAAATGACGGTACTGGCCAATACACCCACCAGGGTGAGTACCCAAGAAATGGCTACCGGCAATTGCGGGGCAGGCCATTGGGTCACGTTGCCGAAGTGATCGGGGGTAGTCACCGGCCCAATGCCCCAATCCACCCAAACATTGTCGAGCGTGGGGAAAGCTTTGCCACCAATGAGCAGGCCGATGCCGGCTGCCAGTCCTGTCCAGAGCATCAAGTGGCGCTTCCAACGCGGTTCGGTGCGCGGTTCAAGCAATATGACGGGCAGGGCAAACAAACCCAGGTAGCCCAAGGAAACCAGGGCGTAACCGGCAACATTGCGTACCAGGCGCCAATCGGGATGGGTGATAACCTCCCAAAGCAGGGCCAGTTTAGAGTTGAAGGTTTCGGGCAGAAAGCCCATGGTGTTGCCAAACCCAAGATAAGCAAAGTAAGCCCCCACCGAAAGCAGGAGCGGCAAACTCCACCGCCACCATTGCAGCCAATGGAAACGGTAGTGCCAGCCACCGGCCAAGGCAAAGGCCAGCGGCCACACGAAAGCCAGTTGCCGCATCAATACGGCCACTACGGCCAACAAGGCAGCCCAAAGCAAGTGGGAGGTGTGTGGTTCGCGCATGGCGCGGGCCAGAAATACGGTCAACCAAATCACTACCGCAGTAAAAGGCACATCGGTCATGTAGGTGAACGACAAACCTGCGTACATGGGATTGAACAGCAACAACAAGCCCCACAAAAGCGATGAGCCGTGCCGGTAACCCTGGTCGCGCGCCAGTCGCCACAAGCCCAGGGCGCCCACCAGGCTCCAGGCCAGGGTGGACCACCGCAATACCGTGAACGAAAAACCAAATACTTTGCAGAAGAGAAAACCCCAACTCAAGTGGGCAATCAAAGTCATTTCACCCCAGTTGTCAAGTTCGAGGCGGTGATCTTCTACCAGCGTTTTCACCGCACGGGAATAGGTCCAATCGTCGTTGAGTGGAAAATCGCCCGAGGGGTTGACCAAAGCCCATAACGCCACCCAGGCGAGCACCAGTACCCAGGGTCCTGGGTGAGAAAATATACGGGATTGCATGGTGGTCGGGGTGAAGCCTTAACTTTGGTAATTTCTACAAACCTACACTTACCTTGGGAATAGCCCAACTGAACTATCTCAATATCTGTCTGATGCTCTTCAGCTTAGGGCTGGCTTTTGTGCTGCCGTTTGAGGGGTTTATCCTGGCTTACTCGGTGTTAGGACCATTGCACTACCTCACAGAAATCAATTGGTTGCGCAAGCGAAATTTTTTCACCCTGAGCCCCCGCGACTTTTGGTGGTTGCTGCTCCCCTGCACTTGCTCTTTTATTTGTTACTTCCTCTATTATTACCGTGAAGCCGAGTGGCTGGCGCCCATCTTAGCATCGGTTTTCGGAGCTCAAACCCCTGCGGCCATTGGCTTTTTCCGCGAGTTTACGGCACACTTTATTTTGGCTGGCTTCACCGGAGCCTTTGCCATCGTTGTGTTTCGGGTGCTTTGGTGGTGAGCGGGATTTACCTTGGGTGGACTGTTGCTGGGCTGGTGGCTCTACGGGCAACATTTCTATACCTTGCTCACTGCCTTTTTGCCTACTTTATTGCACGTCACCCTATTTACCGGAGCTTTTGTGTTGTTGGGCGCCCTGCGCCACAACGGTCCATCGGGCTACCTCAGCATGCTCGCATTTGCGGGTTGTATTGTTGCCGCTCTCTTCCTGCCTTTGCTCCCGGCCGGCTATTCCGCTACTGCCTGGGCCTGGGAAAGCTTTCAATGGTCGAAATTCGAATTTCTCAACTTGCTGGTTGGCCGCTTTTTCGATCCAGAGTTAAACCTCAGCGCCTTGTGGAAAAGTGATTTGGGCATACAAACGCAACGCTTGGTTACTTTCAGCTATACTTACCACTACCTCAATTGGTTTTCTAAAACTTCTTTTATCGGTTGGCACCGGGTACCCCGTCGGGTGTTGTTCACCACCTTGGGCATTTGGCTGTTGGCCGTAGGACTGTATGCTTACGATTTCCGCACGGGTTTGATGGCCTTGTTGCTGTTGAGCAATTTACACGTCATTTTTGAGTTTCCTCTAAACTTCCGTTCCTTTCGAGACATCGGACAACTCACCGCAGCCCGCCTCGGTCTTCGATCGGTTCCCCTCAAAAACCAGTAGTTCCCGGTTGATTGCCCTTTTACATAGCCGCTTCACGCTTCATTTTAAGACACTATTGCCGTTGTTGGTTGCGCTTTTGTTGCAAGAACCCGCTTGGGGGCAGGGCAACAGAAAACCCAACAAGTGGAACCTGAACGAGCACCATGCACTCTCTTTAGGCGCCCGAAGATGGGGCGTTGCTTTTGGGAATCCTGCACAGTATACCGGCATCCGCTTTGGCATCAAAGACAAGAATGCCAACATCAACGGCTTGAGTTTTACCCTTTATTCCTGGGGCGACAATTACCAAAAAGCGGTAGTCAACGGGCTCAATTTCGGCTTGTTCTACACCAGTGCCTCCCTGGTTCGCGGCATTTCCTTTAGTCCGGTGTTCAACTCTACCAACGAGGTTACCGGCTTTAGCTTCGGCACTTTGGTGAACGACAACCGCGTCCTCAACGGCATTGGTATTGGTGGTTTGGCCATGCTTTCCATTGAAAACCGTGGGCTTTCCATGGCAAGCCTGGGCATCCTGAGTGATCGTATTTCGGGGGTGGCCATCACCGGTTTGTTTCTCACTGCACCCGAAAAATTGCGGGGCGTGGGCATCAGTGGTTTCAAGCTGGAAAGCGATGATATTAAGGGTTTCATGGTGGCTCCACTCATCACCAGCTTCGATCATCAACAACACCCTATCCATCAACTGAAGGGGGTTTCGTTGGGGCTCTACACCCGGGCTGATTTCATCAAAGGCATTCACCTGAGCCTGCGCACCAAGGCCTCCGAAAACCAGCGGGGGCTGGTGATGTCGTTGGTCAACCACTCGGAATCTACCAACGGCATACAAATCGGCCTGGTGAACAAAACAGACCACCTAAACGGCATGCAGGTTGGGCTCATCAACATTGTGAAGCGCAAATACACCCAACAAAAACGCTACCGTTGGATGCCCTTTTTCAATTTCTCTTTTCAAAAAGGTCAGGGCGGGAATCCGTCGGAAAAAACCCGGCAAAAGAAGCTGCGCAAAGACGGGCGGGCCCGCAAGAAGCAGCGCAAGAAAAAATCGAAAGGTGGCAAATAACACATTAAGCTTCCTCTACTCCCCTGATTTTTGACCCAAATGCCGCTGCCTCAAAGGGATAGCACCCGGGGGCTACTACTACTTTTTTGCTTATTTTGGAGCTTGTTTTTGCGTTAGCTGTTTTTATTGATTTTATCCATTTCTATGCGTTACCTCTACTCCTTTCTGTTTGCCCTTTCGTTTTTGATGTGTTTCACCGAAAACCTTCGGGCACAAGGTGATACCACTATCGTAGAAGTATTGAATTACAATGCGTCCACACGCGATACCATGGCGGTGTTTCCCAACGTACAAGGAGAGACCTACGAAAAGATCATCATGCTCTACAACATGCGCTGCACCGATGGTTTGGTTTCTCCACCGGTAGCCGGCCAAACCAACCTGGGTTGTGGCGAATGGGACTACAGTTGCAACACGTATATCCACGATCCCGATCGGATAGACTCACTGGCACGCACCACCAATTCACACACCATTACCGCCTTCACCGGAACGACTTACGACTACGTTACTGTTCCAACGTATACCTATTACCAACTGGACAAAAAGGACGTGCAGGCCACGGTAGTTTCTGAAACCAACCACGCTGTCGGTACCGGAAGTACGGCACTCAGCCATGTGGTGCCTACCAACATTGCGGCCACCAAATCGCACTACCTTTTCACCGCAGCCGAATTGCAGTCCAGCGGTTTGGGCGCGGGCACGATTGATGCGCTCACCCTCAACGTACTTACCGGAGGCACCGCTAATTTTTTCCGCATCGGCTTGAAAGCTACTACTAAAACGGTGCTCGATCCGGCTGACGTGGATCAAAGTGGATTTACCGAAGTGTATTTCAACACCGCTCCCATGGCAACGGGGGTCAACCGCTTTCAGTTTTACACCCCCTTTACCTGGGACGGCACCTCCAACGTCATTGTAGAATTCTCCAACACCAACAGTTCGGCCAGTGGTGGCACTTCGGCTACCATCGAAGGAGGTTCGGTGAGCCCGGATTATGGCCTCTACGCCAACAATTCCAACTACATCATTGCCAATGCGGGTCAGGTTATTGACATGCCCGTGGCGCCTCTTTCGGGCATTTCTAACGAGGTCACCATTTCTTTTTGGTCCTATGGCGATGAAGATCAATTGCCCCGCAACACCACCATTTTCGAAGGCAGAAACAACAGCAACCAACGCCAGGTGAACGTTCACCTGCCTTGGAACAATTCACAAATCTATTGGGACGCCGGCAACGATGGCAGTGGCTACGACCGCATCAACACCACGGCGGGCAACAACGATTTCTCGGGCCGCTGGAACCATTGGGCCTTTGTGAAAAACGCTACTACCGGCAGCATGCAAATCTATTTGAATGGCAACCTGTGGCATTCCGGCAACGGCCGAAACAAAACCATGGACATTCAGGACTTCAAGTTTTTGAACAACTACTACGGCAAAGTGAACGAGCTGCGCATTTGGAGTAAGGCCCTTTCGGGAACCACCATTTCCGATTGGATGAGCCGTAAGGTAGACAACACCCACCCCGATTATGCCGACCTTTTGGCTTATTATCCTTTCGATAACGGCAGCGGCTCTACGGTGAATGATGTTTCTCCTTCAGCGGCTTCGGCTACCATTAGTGGTTCGGCTCTTTGGGGTTTTGACCGGGGGCGCAACATGAACCGCTTTTTTCAGGCCACTGCTGAGCGCCCCAACCTGACGTTCTACCAAGGCACTTATACCTTGAACGTAAGCAACGTGACGGTGCTCGACTCTTTGCCCAATGCCCCCAATCAGGTGACCGAACACCAAATTGTACCGCTTTGGGGTTCTGCAGTAGACGATAGCATTGCCAACATTAGCGTTAACAACTACTGGGAGGCGGCTGCTCAACCGATTTTGGACGAAAACGGAACCCAGGTGGGTACCGTTCCGGTTACTCCTAGCGGCACCATCAACGTTACCCAACTGCCGTTCTTCGAGCGCGACATTTCTAAAGTAGAGATTCTGTCATTCGTTACGCCTTATGGCATCAACCTCGACCTGGGCATGGAGGGTAAAACCTACGCTTTTGATGTAACGGATTTTGGTCCGGTGCTGAAAGGTACCAAGCGCTTCACCATGGAGCGGGGCGGTCAGTTTCAGGAAGAAATGGACATCAAGTTCATGTACATTACCGGAACACCTCCGCGGGATGTGCTGGACATTCAACAGATTTGGCGGGTAGACTCCCGCAACTACACTTCCATCATCAACGATGATTCATTCGAGCCACGCGATGTACCTACCCGGGCCGATGGCAAGCATTTTAAAGTGCGGTCGATCATCACCGGGCACGGCCAGGAAGGGGAATTTATTCCTCAGCAACATTACATTGATATCAACGGTGGCAACGATGAGTACGTGCGCCAGGTGTGGACGGAGTGTTCTGAAAATCCAGTTTATCCCCAAGGCGGTACCTGGATTTACGACCGGGCCGGTTGGTGCCCCGGATTTCCTTCGGATGTGGCAGAGTATGAGATTACTTCCATGGTAACCCCCGGCCAAACGGTGAACATCGACTACGGCATGTATTCCGCTACGGGTACTTCGCGCTACATCGTGAACAACCAGTTGGTGACTTATGGAGACATCAACCACAACCTGGATGCGGCCATCGACGACATCATTGCTCCGAGCAAAAATGTATTTCATGCGCGCCTCAACCCAATTTGTGACAATGCAGTGGTGCGCATTAAAAATACAGGCGCTACTGTCCTCACCAGTGCCGAAATTGTATACGGTGTGGAAGGTCGCGATCCGCAAACGGTGAATTGGCAAGGCAATCTTTCGTTCATGGAAACATCAGAAGTACACTTACCGATGAACCACGAGTTTAACTGGAACGGGAGTTCGGCAACCTTCACGGTGCGCATTCAAAAGCCCAACGGTGGTGCCGACGAATACGCTCAAAACGATGCCTTGAGTACGACTTATGAAATTCCTCCTACCTATCCAGGGGAAGTGGTACTCTGGTTCTCCACTAACAATGCGGCTTCCGAAAGCTCTTACTCGGTGCGCAATGCGGTAACCGGTCAGGTGCTCTACAACCGTGCAGGCATGATGAACAGTACGTTGTACCGGGACACGATGAGCCTCCCCTACGGATGCTACACCTTAGAGGTGTTTGACTCCGATCAGGACGGGATCGACTTTTTCGCCAACAACGATGGTACGGGTTCTATTCGCTTGCGCGAGAATGGTGGACCGATCCTCGAAAACTTTGACGGCGACTACGGTGCCGGATTCAAACACAACTTCACCGTTGGATACACGGTAGATGTACCGGAACTCAATACGGAAGCAGTGTTCAAGGTATTCCCTAACCCTTCGCGCGGCATCTTCAACTTTGAGATCGATGGTTTCGACAACCAACTCCTAACGCTGGAAGTGTACTCTGCGCTGGGCCAACTGGTCCACCAGAAAAATGTGGCCAATCCGGGTCACCTGATGGTGGAAACACTCCATTTGGAAGGTTTGCCTGCAGGTGTATATATCGTGAAACTCAATGACGGCAGTGCGCAGAAACTGCTGCGCATCGTGAAAGAGTAGCCTCTTTATCCATTGGTAGGTGATGTTGGTGCGCAGTATAGCTTTGCTTTGTTGTGGTTGGCTCCTGCTGTTGGGCAGTGCTCCTCCTACCGAGGTGAAACTGCACCGCAGTAGCATTTCGAGGGCCAACAACGACAATTTCAAAGGTTTTGAGTTGTTGGACGATGACCTCGCCCGCCATAAGTATTTCTTCTTAGGCGAGAAGCACCACCACCCGGGCAACTATGACGGGCAACTGAAGTTCATCCGTTATTTTAATGCACAAGGCGGCATTCGCCTCATCGCCATTGAACGCGGTCCAGCCTTCGTTCATTTGTTGCAGCGCTACCTCAATTCTGGGGAAACGGCCCACCTGGACGACCTGAAAAACTACACCTTCTCCACGCCCGATTTTTACCAGTTTGCCGAAAAGTTAGCAGCTTACCAACAGGGCTTGCCACAAGAGCAGCGCCTGATTTTGCGGGGCATCGACCTGGAAAACCAAAGTGCTGCCGCCTTGAAAGTTTTCACCATGCGTTTGCCCGAAGGCAATCCTCCTACAGCGTGGGAGGCTTTGCTTACTCAAGTAAAGAACGCCTTGGAAGCGCCCGAAATGGTGCGCCAAACCTTTGATTCGCTGCGCAATGCGGTGCTGACCAACATGAATGCACATGCGCGGGTTTTCGAACAATGGGCCGGGCAAGACTACCCGGGCCTTCACGAGCTATTGGTGGGCATGGACCAAAGCAAAAATTACTACCTGCTACGCGAAAAAGACCTGTCGAGGGCCTACCAATACCGCGAGGTGAAGCTTTTCCAAAACTTTCGAAATTTCGCTTCGGCCTTCCCCGACGAGAAAATCGTTGCACAAATGGGGCAAATTCACACGTTGAAGCAGCCCATCGCTGAGTGGGAAGAATTGAAAAACTGGCAATCCCTGGCCAGCAGGGTCGAAAAAGGAACCAAAACCAAAGAGGGTTCCATCGTTTGCTGCATCACCTACCACTACCTGCACGGGCAAAGCGATTGGGACAAGCAGCTGTTTTCCAAAGAACTGAATGAAGTGTTGCTCAAAGGTTCGCGCTCTTTTATGGAGTTGGTGCGCCTTCCACCATCGGGTAAGGCTTCGTTGAGCAGTCCTTATTTTCAATACGTTGTCGTAAATCGGCTACGCAAGCGTTGATGGCCCATTCCGGGCTTCTCAGGTTTATTTTTTACCGCGCGTCTCGACTGCGCTCGAAGTCCGGGATGATAATGCTCGAAGACCGGGAAAGGAATGCGCAAAGACCAGGATGAAGCCCCACCCCGGTCGCCGAGCGGACTGTGTC
>CALCCE010000023.1 GCA_937899835.1 uncultured Flavobacteriales bacterium
TTTTTTCTTAGTGTTACTGTTGCTGATTTTGCTGCCGGTATGGATCAAACTCAACTGGGCCAGCCAGTTGGCGCCCAGCCTCTCTAACAAAACCCTCGTTTTGCTTTGGATGCGCCAACTGCTGAAGCGTGATCTCTTAGAAGCCTGGGAATTGGTGCAGGCCCACCAACTCCACCTTGCGTTGAGTGACCTGGAAACAAGCTGCACCTTGGGGCTGTCTCCCTTAGAAGTCGTACAAGCCACCTTGGACAGCAACTATAAGGGCAAAAAATATACCCACAATCAAATCGTAACGATGGGTTTGGCTTCCGGCAACCTCAAGAAAGCCATGCAACTGGTGCTGCAACCGATTGATTTCAAACTGGAAAACACCTCCATTCAAGATCAAAAAGGGCGAACAGTCCTACTCCATTTCGAGGGCCGCTATGAACTTTCCATCGATTGGGCCCCCACATTTATGAAGCACCAAGGAGAGATGGCTGGGTACCTGACCGAAAGTATAGCTCAACACCTTCAAGGCTACGATAAACAGCAGTTAGAACAAGCAACACAAGACTTTTTGCAAAAGCTGGAAGGTACGTTCTGGCTTTCCTATGGCCTGGAGCCCTTAGAGCAGCGGTTGGAACTAAAGTGGAAGTAAAGCTTCCTACCACCGCGTCAGGTTGCATCTGGCGCTTCGGGCGGACGTAGGGGCAAGGTAATGATGAAGGTGGAACCCTTGCCCATCTCACTTTCTACCTTGATTGTACCGTAATGGTTTTCTATGATGCCAAAGCTGATCGACAAGCCCAATCCCGTGCCACTTCCTACATCTTTGGTGGTGAAGAAGGGTTCAAAAATATGGTTGCGGACCTCATCTTTCATGCCCTTGCCCGTATCGCGGATGGAAATGTGCACAAACTCGCGGTCGGCCCAGGTTTTGAGGTAAATCTTTCCGGGTCCATCAATGGCCTGCCCGGCATTGGAAAGAATGTTCATGAACACCTGATTCAGCTTGCCTGGAAAACAGAGTATCGAGGGCAGTTCGCCAAAGTCTTTCACTACTTCTACCCGGTTTTTGAATTCGTTTTGCAAAATCAGCAACGTTGATTGCAATCCCTCATTGAGGTCGGCCAGCTTGGCTTCGTTTTCATCTAATCGCGAAAAGTTTTTGAGGCCCTTCACAATTTCGGCGGTCCGCCTCGCTCCTACTTCTATCCCCTCGATCAACTGGCCAATTTCCTGCACTAAAAATTCGTAATCCAGTTCGTCTTTCAAGGCTTTCACCCGCTCAAAGCGGTCCGTAAGCCCCTGTTCTTCGATCACTTCATCGTAGTTCGAAAGCACTTCCAACAAATCGTTCAGGTCGCGCTTGAGCGGCTGCACGTTGCCACTTACAAAGTTGATCGGGTTGTTGATTTCGTGGGCCACACCAGCGGTGAGCTGCCCCAACGAGGCCATTTTTTCCGAGGCCACCAGTTTGGTTTGGGTTTTGGTCAGCTTGTCCAAAGTCGCGTTGAGCTCTTCGTTCTTTTCAGCCACCTGATCGCGCTGTTGGGCTATTTCCTGGCTAATCTGTTCCAGGCGTGCATTGGTTTTTTCAATCTTATCTTTTTGGGCCACCACTTCGCGGGTGCGTTCCTGCACCATGCGTTCCAACTCTTTGCGAATTTGTCGGGCTTCCTGGGTGCGTTTCAACACAATGAGAAACACCAGGGCCGAACCACCGGCGATGCACAGAAAGTAGAACCATACCTGCTGGTAAAATGGAGGCGTAATGGTGATGCGCAACGAAGTGCCTTTTTCGTTCCACACCCCGGCATTGTTAGAAGCCTTTACGTGAAATACATATTCCCCCGGATCGAGGTTGGTGTAAGTCGCGGAGCGGTTTTCGCGCACATAGTTCCAGTCGTCCTCCAAACCTTCGAGGTAAAATGCATACTGGTTCTTATCGCTTTCGATGTAATTGAGCGCGGCAAACTCAAAGTAGAGCATGTTTTGCTCGTAGTTCAACTCAATGGATTCGGTGAAGCCAATGTGTTGTTTCAGCACACTGCGTGGCCCTTCTTCAATGGGCACAGGTTCAAAAAACAGCTGAAAATCGGTAAGGGTTACCGGCGGCAAATAGGTATTGCCCTTGATGTCTTCGTGGTGAAAATAAACCACCCCTTGGTTGCAGCCGAAAAACAAGACCCCATTCTTGTTGCGGAAGTGCGCACCAATGTTAAAGTCGTTGCAGGGCAACCAGTTTTCCGAGTTGTAATTCACCACCGAAAACTGCCGCTGGTCGGTTTGGCGCTTCAAGCAACACAAACCGTAATCGGTACTCAACCAAAGGTTTTGCTCACCATCTTCTAAAATGCCATACACAATGTCGTTGGGCAAACCGAAAGACTGATCGTAAATGATCGACTTGTGCGACTGGAGATCAATTTGCCAGCCGCCAAAGCCATCGGTGCCCACCCATAGGGCTCCTTTCGAATCCAGCCACATGGAGAAAACCGTGACATTTTCCAGGCTTCTGCCCTCGGTATCAAAACGGCTAAAACGTTGCGTTTCCCGCTGAAAGCGGTACAACCCATCGTTGGTGCCCAAGAGCAAATCTCCACCGGGCAATTCAAGCAGGCACAAAATAGCATCTACCGGCAAGCTTTCAGGATCTTCTACCTCACGTTGGTAGTTGGTAATTTCTGTGCGGTCGGGATTGAGAGCACTCAGCCCCTGGGCAGTACCCACCCAAAGCACCTCATCGCTGGTTTCCAACAGGCACAACACCTCGTCATCTACAATGGTGTTGCTCTTTTTCGGTCCCTTACGGTAATGCAATACACGGTAGTTGTAGGTGGCCGTGTCCAGCACAATTCGGTCGAGGCCCGATCCACCGGTGCCCACCCACATGTTGAGCTTTTTGTCTTGCAACAAGGCGTATACCGTGTTGCCGCCCAAACTCAAGTCGGGATTGGTTGGATCGTGATTGAGGTAATAGGTTTGACCAGTAAGTTGATCGAGGGCAGCAAGACCATTGTCCGTGCCAATGGCCACCGGACCGTCGTCGGTATCAAAAATGGCGTATACATCCTCACCGGGCAATTCTCCATTGTTGTCTTTCGAACTGAGGTAACCAAAGCGCAATTGCACCAAATCCAGTTTGTTGATACCGCCACCGTAAGTTCCTACCCACAACACCCCCGAACGGTCTACCCGCAAGCCCACCACAAAGTTGTTGGTGAGGGTGCCTGGCTCCGCATTTTGCTGGTATTGATAATGGCTCAACGTCCGGGCCTTGTAGTCGTAGCGGTAGAGCCCTGCACCAAACGTGCCGATCCACAAGTTTTGTCGCGCATCTTCGGCCAGTGCATATACTTCAATCTCGCCCCGGTTGGGATCGGTGGGCAGGTAGCGGTCAAAACCATTCAGGTAATCGCGAAAAGCGTTGACGCCCTTGTTCGTGCCTACCAACAAGTCGCCGGTTTGCGCATAGTAAAGGCAGTGCACCGTGTTATCGCTCAACGAAACCGGATCATCTGGTCGGTGCTGGTACCAACGAATGTTTTTACGATCAGGACTCCAACACAGCAAACCTTGGTTCGTGCCAATCCACAGCCATCCGTCAGGATCTTCCAACAGAGCGTTGATCATGCTGGGAGAAGTGGTTCCTACCGAAAGGTCGATTCGGTCGAACAATCCTTGTTCCCTGTCGAAGCGGTTGAGGCCGGCATCTGTGCCTACGTATAGCGTGCCGTTGCGGTCCACCACCAACGACAAGACCTGATCGCCCGAAAGGCTGCGTTTGTCGTTGGAATTGTGTCGAAAATTCTCAAAGGTCTCGGTTTTAGGATCAAAGCGGGAAAGCCCCTTGCTATCGGTGCCAATCCAGATATAACCGTATTGATCTTGCAGCAAACACCGCACATAGTTGCCAGGTAGAGAGTTGGGGTTATCGTCCTCTTTCTGATACACATCAAACTGATATCCATCGTAGCGGTTGAGCCCGTCCTGGGTGCCAAACCACATGTAGCCCTGCTCGTCTTGCAGCAGCGCCATCACCACACTTTGCGACAAACCATCCTTCAATGAAATTTGCTGAAACCGTTCTCCACTTCCAGCAGCCAGCAACCCCAAAGAAGTGAACAGCATCGCCCAACAAAGCACTATAGCGCGATAAGCGGTCATTAGTGTACTATATATCCCCGTTTTAGCAATTCCTCAGCCATCACCAATTGGTGCGCTTTCATTGTGTCGGTGTTGATCTCAAATCGCAAGCTGTCGTTGTCCAAGGTAATAAAGTTGATGCAGGCTCCTTTCTTCGCCAAACCGCCCCGCTCGGCCACTACCAGCGTAGGTTTTCCTTCCAGGCGTTCGAGGATGCTACGCAAATCACGGCTTTTTGAACTCGCAAGATACAACACATGCAGTCCGTCCAACTCGTCGAGACTTCGGATGTGTTTCACCACGATTTTTTGTCCGCTTCCCGCCCGTTTGAGGGCCGCCATCAATTCCAGGTCTTTTTGTATCGGACAATTGCCATACACCCCGATCACAAAATCACCTGTACGGGCTTCGGCGGGCCAGGTAATGTATTTGGTAAATTGATAGATGTAGAGCGATTGTGATTTGTAATTCACATTCTGCCCCACGGCCATACTGCTCCAGCCGGCTATCAAAAGCACGAATACCCAACGGCACCAACGGTATGACAACAGGTGAATCATTCGGCTTTGGCTGGCTTTTTAGCCGAGCGTGGTTTGAATGGAATGGCGTAGGCCGCTTTCACAGTAAATTCTATGCCTGGCCCAGGCAAAGGAGTATTCAAACCGAAGAAAGGTTGCACAAATTCATAATCGCGGTTCCACAAGTTGTTCACACCAAAACCCAGGTCGAAACCGGGCGTAAACACATCGCGCCCGCGGATGTAGAGGTTGGTCAACACCACCGGATCGTATTCTTTTAAGCCACCAAATACATTCTGCTCCGCCGGAATCACCACATTGCCGTTGGCATCTAAAGAATCCCCTTGGAAGATCACATCATACCCGTACCGGCGGCCATACAAATGGTTGGTGAGGTTAAACGACCAGTTTTTACAGTAGATGGTCAGCGTAGCATTGATCCGATGACTGGGAAAAGCCAATACCTGGTCGTCTTCCTGAATCACGCGCAAACTGCGATCGGGCTGAAATTGAGCGATGGCATAATCTTTCAACACCGGCTTGAATTGAGTGGTGTAGAACGAGTAGTTGAAACTCAAATACCCCCAGCGGTCCTGAAAGCGGTAATCCAATTCAAACCCGGTGGAGCCACTGCGCGCGAAATTGCGGTACTGGTTGGTGCCCGCCACAGGTCCAAAAACCTGTGTGAGGGTAGAATCCTGGAAATAGCTGTAGACAATCGGATTCCGGCTGTTGATATCGAACAGGTTGAGGGTGATGATGTTGCGGCTGCCGATCTGATAGCCCATTTCGGCCTCAAAAACCAGGGCCTCCTCTGCGGTGAGTCCTGTGCCAATGTCTGTAAAGTTTACACCCGTCGAATCTTCGTTGATCGTATATTCACCTTCGCTGGAAAGGGCCACATTGCCAATGGAAGGCGCGCGAAACGCATCGCTGCCCATCAGCTTCATGTGAAATCGGCCAAACTGCCGGGTGAGGGCCACCCGGGGCACAAAATTGGACCCGTATTCGGTGTTGTATTCGTAGCGTGCTCCCAGTGTCAGATTGGCCCAGGGCTTTTTCACGAGCGTTTGGCCAAAGACCGCAATGTTCTCATATTGAATATTGAAAGGCACGAAAAAAGGGCCTTCATTGCTCTCCTCTGCAAAATCGAAACGCACCTCTGCCCCACCAATAAAATTGACCCGATGGTTGATGTCCCAGTCTGCGGTGAGGCTGTATTGGCTGCGATTGATGGTGTTGTCGGCAAATTCGTTGTCGTTTCGCCGGCTGCGTTGCTCGGGAAACTGATTGAGCACATATATCCGGGGGCTCAGGGTAAAGTTGTCGCGCAATTTCCAGTCGTAGCGCAAATCGTGGTAACTGGCCTGAAAACCAAACTGGGTACTGCGTTTGCCGGTAGAATCCAGCATCGCAATGTTGGTGAGTTCGTAAAAATCAGTGATGCTGCGGTAGCGAATGCCTTTCCACTCTACTCCCAGGTTGGCAAAGAAGGGGTGAATGTCCGATTCTCCGGAAAGGGAGCGGTAGCGCCCCACTCCATTTTGAACAATGAGTGAGTCGGGAAACATGGCAAAGTGCCTGCCATTGCTTCGTTGCCCTTGCCCGGCGAAGAACGAAGCATTGAATTTCCAGGATTTGAACTTTCGGGAAACGTAGGCGTGGCCGGTTCGGCGGCTGTAGGTCTCCTCCATCCGACTGTAGGTTAATCCTGCGCGTAGTCCCTCAAAATCGTCTACCTGCGTAGTGATGATGTTGATGACCGCATATTCGGCAAAACCACCATAAATGGCCGAACCCGGGCCGCGGACAATTTCGATGCGCTCGATGTTGTCCACCGGAAAATGGTTGCCAAAATAGAGTTGGGCCTGGTAGCTTTCGTTCATCTCCACCCCATCAATCAACATGAGCACCTTTCCCTCGTGCGCCCAGTTGCCCCGCACCCCAGTCCGATACGGCCATCGATGTCGAGGCCAAAATGAAAGCCCGGCACCATGCGCAACACATCGATCAGATCGCGCGCTCCCTGGTTGCGGATCTGTTCTTTGGTAATGAGCGATACTACGCTGGGTAGTTTTCGGGTAGATTGAGATTTACCTGTAGCTACGGCCATCAGGCTGTTGATGAATTTTTCCAGTTCACTGGAAACACCCGATGCTTTCACCGAGTCCAGTTGCTCCAACGACATGTCGTAGAAGGCAGCCAGGGAACTGCTGTCAATTTTGGTGGTATCCTGCGCAAGGAGTTGCTTACTGCCCAAAAGCAGGGCCAACAACGCCAGGTACCTGAGCAATCGAAAAGGGGACATAAAGTGCTTTTGGTATACGGCTTAACAAAATCAAAAATACTTTTAAATACGGAACCGGGGCCGATTTACGTTTTATTCACTGAGGCGGTTTTTCCGGTTGAAGCGGCTTGCTTACTTTCGCAGCAAATCTTCTTCGATCGGTACTTATTTTACCTGCCATTGCTGTTAATTAATTTGTGGATAATCGGATACGACCACCGGGCAAACCTCTGTTGATTTGTCTAATTTTGTTAGAGTTCCCCTATCTACAACTACTTTCCCCCTGGATGAAAGAAGAAAAAGACCCCTCTTTTGAGGAAAACGATAACGCCCTCCTGGTAGAGCGTTACGAGCGCATGATGGCCAAGGGTGAGCACCACTTCTACGATGTAGAAGAATTCGAGGACATTATGGACCACTACATGGCTTTCGGCAAAATCGCCCAGGCCATGGAAGTGCTGCGGCTTGCCAAAGCACAACACCCCTTCGATTTCGACCTTATGATGCGGGAAGCCGAGTTGCTTGCCGTTTCCAATAAACCCAAAGAAGCCCTCAGCCTGATCGAAAAAGTAGAGATGGTAGAGTTCAACAACCCTGACGTGTTGTTGATCAAGGCTTCGATTCTCAGTCAACTGGGCCGTTCCAAAGACACCATCGAGTGCTTGAAAACGGCCGCCCGAATGACCAAAGAAAACCGGGATACCATTTATCTGAGCCTCTCCTACGAATACCAAAACCTGGAACGCTTCACGGATGCCTTGCGCTACCTCCATTTGGCCTTGCAAGCCAATCCCGCCAACGAAGACGCCCTCTACGAATTGGCGTTTTGCTACGATCAGTTGGAGCGCATGGAGGAGAGCATTTTGTTCTATCAGGAATTCATTGACCGTCGGCCCTACTCTCAACATGCCTGGTACAACCTGGGCAATGCTTACAGCCGGTTGGGCCGTTTGGAAGAAGGCATTGACGCCTACGACTACGCCATCATCATTCAAGATGATTTTGCGGCCGCTTATTTCAACAAAGCCAACCTGATGGCGCGCCAAAAGCGCTACCAGAAAGCCATTGAAGTTTATAAAGAAACCGAGAAGTTTGGTTTTGCCGATGCCCTCACCTTCTACTACATTGGGGAGTGCTTTGAAAAAATGGAACAATGGGACAGTGCCCTGGCCAACTACCGCAAGGCAGTAGCCAAAGATGAATTTCTCGCCGATGGCTGGTTGGGAATTGGCATTGTACTCGACTACCAAGGCCAACACCGCGAGTGTTTGTCTTACGTGCAAAAAGCCATTGACCTGGACGCCGACAATGCCGACTATTGGTATGTGCTGGCCGAAGTGCAGGAAAAACTGGAAAACTTTGAAGCTGCCAAACAGGCTTTTGAAAGGGTCTTGGCCCTGGAATATGCCGATGAAGACGTTTGGCTCGACTATTCTAACCTCTATTTTAAGCAAGGAGTGACAGAACGGGCGGTGGAAGTGGTGCTGGAAGGCATGGCCCATCACCCCGACAAAAGTGACTTGTATTATCGCCTTACCGCCTATTTGCTGGGGTGGGGACGCGAAAAGCAAGCCTTAGAAATGTTGCAACTTGCGCTTGAATTCGACCCGGGGAACTACAACGCCCTGTTAGATTACCTGCCCAATGCAAGTAAATTGTCCTCAGTGGTTGATATGATTCAAAACTACCAACAACCAGAATGAATTTTCAACTTCCTTATTTGCCTGAGCGCTCGGAAAAGCCCCGAGAGTCAGGCCTTACTATGGTGATGGACAAAGGGCTGAGCCTTCGCCAGGTAGAAGATTTGATAGAAAGCTCCGGCCACCTGATCGACTTGGTGAAGCTGGGCTTTGGTACTTCGTATGTAACTCCTAATCTGAAGGAGAAGATTACCCTGTACCACCAAAACAACATCCGCTGCTACCTTGGTGGCACTCTTTTCGAGGCCTTTATCGTGCGCGGCATGTTTGATGACTACCGCAAGTTGCTCGATGACTACGGGCTCTCTACTGCAGAGGTATCCGACGGAGCCATTGCACTACCCATGGAAGACAAGTGCAACTACATTCGGCAATTGGCCGAACAGGTAACCGTGCTTTCCGAGGTAGGTTCCAAAATGGAAGACACAGTTTTTACCCCGTCTGAATGGGTGAAAATGATGAACACCGAGCTGGAAGCCGGTTCCTGGAAGGTGATTGCCGAGGCCCGCGAAAGTGGTAAGTTGGGCATTTACGATTCTGCCGGGCAAGCCAACACCGGGTTAATTCAAACCATAATGTCCGAAGTGCCTACCGATAAAGTACTCTGGGAAGCTCCGGTTAAACCGCAACAAGTATGGTTCATAAATCTTTTGGGTTCCAGTGTGAATTTGGGTAACATTGCCCCGCATGATGTTATCCCATTGGAAACGTTGCGGCTCGGACTGCGGGGAGATACCTTTTTCTCTTTTCTACCCGAGGCGCTTGCACAAATGAAACCCTAATCCCCCCAAATTGCTTTTGAAATCATGAAGGAAATCACCGTACAGGAGCTGAAGGAGAAGTTAGACGCCAACGCCCCCATCCAGGTTATTGATGTACGAGAGCCTTATGAATACGATATCGTTCACATCTCTGGTTTGCTCATCCCCATGGGTGAAGTGATGAACCGGATAGAAGAGATCGCTAAAGACAAAGAAGTAGTGGTGCATTGCCGCAGTGGAAAACGTTCGGCTGCGGTGATCGATGCCTTGGAACGCATGCACGGCTACGACAACCTGTACAACCTGAAAGGTGGCATTTTGGCTTATGCAGCCGAAATCGATCCCTCACTTCCCACCTACTGAGCAGGCTTTGCCGCCCAAAAGGAAGCGCTTACCCTCATGAAACGTACCTTAAAGGACTACCTCCTGCTTTTGCTGAAAGGCATGGCCATGGGAGCGGCCGATGTGGTACCCGGAGTATCCGGTGGCACCATTGCGTTCATCTCTGGCATCTATGAAGAATTTCTAAACTCGCTAAAGTCCATCAACCTCGATGCTTTCAAAGCTTTGAAAACCGGTGGCATACCAGGAGTTTGGAAACACGTCAACGGTAATTTTCTGCTGGCCCTGTTCCTTGGAATTGGCATCAGTTTGGTCAGTTTGGCCAAGGTCTTTACCTACTTGTTGGAGCACCAACCGGTATTGGTTTGGGCCTTTTTCTTTGGGCTTATTTTGGCGAGTGTGTTTTTTGTAGGGCGCATTGTCCGAAAATGGAACGCCCTCAATGCCGTTGCTGTACTGATCGGTGCGGTAATCGCCTGGGTACTGACCGGCCTTCCCTCCTTTCCAGGTAATGATGCGTATTGGTATGTTTTTCTTTCAGGATTGGTGGCCATTTGTGCCATGATCCTTCCCGGAATCAGTGGGAGTTTCATTTTGCTTATTCTCGGTTCCTACCAATTCATTTTAGGATCGTTAAAGGATTTCAAGGTGGCCATCATTGCCGTTTTTATGGCGGGTTGCGTCACCGGATTGCTTTCTTTCAGCCGCTTGTTGTCTTGGTTGTTCAAGCGCTACCACGATTTTACGGTAGCCATCCTCACTGGATTTCTCATCGGTTCTTTGCGCAAAATCTGGCCTTGGAAACACGTAGAAGAGATCTATGTGAAACACGCCGGCGAACCCGACGAAGAGGTGATTCATCTGGTGGAGACCAATGTATTGCCCGGTGGGTACGATCTTCCACAAGTTACTGGTGAGCAAATCACCGGCTATACCTCTACCGACCCACAATTGTTGTTTGCCATCGGTTGCGCCCTGGTTGGCTTCGTCATCATTTTTGGCCTGGAACGTTTGGCAGTATCCAAAACCGATTAAATGGCAGAATTTGGCCTCATCGGTTATCCTTTAGAGCACTCGTTTTCTCCCGGTTGGTTTGCCAAAAAATTCCAGCGCGAAGGAATTACCCATCACCAATACCGCGCTTTCCCCTTGGTGCGCATACAAGATTTCAGCGACCTGGTGAGGCGACACCCCGATTTAGCTGGTCTCAATGTCACCATTCCCTACAAGCAACTCATCATTCCCTTCCTCGATCGGCTTTCGCCAGAGGCCATTGCGGTGAGTGCAGTCAATACGCTGGCGCGAGAAAAAGGCGAATGGGTGGGATATAACACCGACATTATTGGTTTTCGCGAAACTCTGAAGCCCCTATTAAAGACCCATCATCGGCATGCCCTCATCCTGGGTTCTGGTGGCGCCTCATTGGCCGTAGGGTTTGTACTCGACCAATTGGGCATCGAATACCGGGTGGTTTCCCGAACCCCTTTCAACAATCAGTTGGCCTACGATGCGCTGGATGCGGTAAGCATGGACTACTACTCCGTAATTATCAATACCACTCCGGTAGGCATGTTTCCGCACGTGAACCACGCCCCAACCATTCCCTACCCGGCCATTGGACCACAGCATTTACTGTACGATTTGGTTTATAACCCAGCGGAAACCCAATTTTTACAAAAGGGGAAAGCACAGGGTGCACAAGTAGTGAACGGTTTGGGAATGCTGGAAATGCAGGCAGAAGCTTCCTGGGATATTTGGAACGCCAACCTTTAACGCAACTTTTCGGTCAACTCCTGGATATCAATGTGATCCAGGTAGTTATGTAAGGTACGGTCAGAATTTACCGGCTCTATCCAATAGATTTGGCTAAGGCCCAAGCGCTGCCACACTTCTACGTAGAATTCTTCGATGAAAAAGAGGTGAACATGGTAAGAATCGAACATGCGTGAACCGATGAATTCTCCTCCCCGTTTTAACCGGCGGTACTTTTCGTTAAGCGAAAGCTTCTTGAATTCTTTTTTGGTCAGCGACTCTGCCATGGTGGTGGCTTAGAATACGAACTTGATGAGCATTATAATGAGGCAAATCAAGAACATAAAAATGGAAATCCGATTGATGCCGTGCATCATTCGCAAGTTGAAATTCTTATTGCCTGTAGACTTGCGAAATGGAGCCGTGATATCAAGGTATCCGATGATCTTTTTGAACAGCATAAAATCCTTTCAACTGAAACGGTTGGCCTTCGAAAAAGTTCAACCAAATTGTTGAAACAAAGAAAGTAAAAAGTTGGCTTCGCAACGCATGACTATTGGTTGAAATCAAAGGGGTAGTTTTGCAGGAAATCAGCTGCTTTAACATGGAATTTGAACTCACTTCTGAATTTGAACCAACCGGCGACCAACCCGAGGCCATTCGCCAATTGTCGGAAGGTGTGGTGAACGGTGTTCCACACCAGGTTTTGCTGGGGGTAACGGGCTCTGGAAAAACCTTTACGGCCGCCAACATCATACAGCAAGTGCAGCGCCCAACCCTGGTCTTGAGCCACAACAAGACCCTTGCAGCGCAGCTTTATGGCGAGTTCAAGCAGTTCTTCCCTAACAATGCGGTGGAGTATTTCGTGTCTTACTACGATTACTACCAGCCAGAGGCCTACATGCCCACCTCCGATACCTACATCGAAAAAGACCTGAGCATCAACGATGAGATCGAGAAGTTGCGCCTGAGCACCACCTCTTCCCTGCTCTCGGGCCGCCGAGACGTTATTGTTGTTTCCTCGGTTTCCTGCATTTACGGTATGGGCAACCCCGAGGAGTACAACGAAAATGTGATCGATGTGCACAAAGGGCAAGTGATAAGCCGCAACCGTTTTTTGCACAGCTTGGTAGAAAGCCTGTATTCGCGCACCACCACCGATTTCAAACGTGGCACCTTTCGGGTGAAAGGAGATACGGTAGATGTTTACCTCGCGTATGCTGATTTTGCCTTTCGCATTCACTTTTGGGGTGATGAGGTAGAAGAAATTGAATCCATCGACCCGATCAACAACCACAAACTCGACCAGCATACCGCCGTGCGGATATATCCAGCCAACCTGTTTGTGACCACACCGGACACTATGAAGCGCTCGATGATCGAGATTCAAAGTGATTTGCAGGACCGTTTGCAGCAATTTCAGGGCGAAGGCAAGTTGCTGGAATCGAAACGACTGGACGAGCGGGTGAATTACGATTTGGAGATGATGCGGGAACTGGGTTACTGTTCGGGTATTGAGAACTACTCGCGCTACTTTGATGGACGCCGGCCCGGTATACGTCCGTTCTGCTTGCTGGATTATTTTCCGGATGACTACCTGCTAATGGTAGATGAAAGTCACGTGACCATTTCGCAGGTGCACGCGATGTATGGAGGCGACCGTGCCCGAAAAGTGAACCTCGTGGAATACGGCTTCCGCTTGCCGGCCGCGATGGACAACCGACCACTAAAGTTTGAGGAGTTTGAGACGCTATTGAATCAGGTGGTTTACATCTCGGCTACTCCGGCTGAATATGAACTGCAAAAGGCCGAGGGCGTGGTGGTGGAACAAGTCATCCGGCCTACCGGCTTGCTCGACCCGGTCATTCTCATCCGCCCTTGCATCGATCAGGTAGACGACCTGATGGAAGAAGTAGCCAAACGTACCGAATTGAAAGAACGGGTATTGGTGACCACGCTTACCAAACGCATGGCCGAAGAACTGGCGCGCTACATGGGCAAATTGGGGATTCGGTGCCGCTACATCCACTCCGATATCGACACCATGGAACGCGTGGAAATTTTGCGCGACCTGCGCTTGGGTAAATTCGACGTGTTGATTGGCATCAACCTGCTGCGAGAAGGATTAGACCTGCCGGAAGTGTCGCTGGTGGCCATCTTAGATGCAGACAAAGAAGGCTTTTTGCGCTCGGAGCGTTCGCTGACTCAAACTGCTGGCCGTGCTGCCCGAAACGTCAATGGAACTGTGATCATGTATGCCGATACGATTACCGATTCTATGCAAAAAACCATTGACGAAACCAACCGTAGGCGGGAACGCCAAATGGACTACAACGCAGAACACGGCATCACACCTACCCAGATTGTGAAGTCGACCGAATCTATTTTGAGCCAAACCAAGGTGGCCGATGGTGCAGGGCCCACCCGCGAACCCAAAGCTTACATCGAGGAAGATCTTACGCCACTGGCAGCCGATCCAGTGGTGCAAGTGATGACTACCGAACAACTGCAAAAAGCCAAAGCGCAAACCCAAAAAGCCATGGAAAAAGCCGCAAAAGAGCTCGATTTCATCGAGGCGGCCCGCTTGCGAGACGAAATGTTTGCCTTGGACGAGTTGTTGAAAAAGAAGTGACGCTTTAGTTTCCTGTGAAAAGTTCATCCTTGATCCTGCTACTCATTGCTGGCTACTGCTTCTGCTTTTGCTAAAACGATGCGTATCTTCGGGTAATGCAATGGAGATGGATATGGTTTGGCTTACTGGTGTTCGCACTCTGGGCGTGTGAAAAGGACAGTTCCCCTCCTACTGCTCCATCCAACAATCAACCCGAGACACAGGAGTTGGTACGCGCCTTAGACCTTTCCTACCTTCCCGAGATAGAAGCAGCCAATGTCAACTTTCTGGATGAGGGTGGCAACCCCGTTCAATTGTTGGCCTATTGCCAGGAAAGAGGTGTAAATACCATTCGGGTACGTCTTTGGCATACACCGGCAACAGCACATTCCGGGTGGCAAGAGGTGGAGGCCTTCTCCCGCCGGATTCATGAAGCCGGACTGCAATTGTGGATCACCCTTCACTACTCCGACACTTGGGCCGACCCGAACAACCAACAAGTGCCACAGGCCTGGCAAGGTTTGGACTTTGCCACTTTGAAAGACCGGGTTTACGAGTACACCCAACGCGTGGTAGCAACCATGCAACCAGAATGGCTGCAAATTGGCAACGAGATCAATCCGGGGTTCATGTGGCCTTACGGCAACTATCCCGCCGAACAAGAACAGTTTGTGGCGTTGATTGCGGAAGCCTCCCGGGCCATTCGCGCCACCTCTGACCAAACGCAGATCATGCTGCACAGCGCAGGCCACGCAGAAGCAGATTTTTTGCTGCAAACCCTGCAAGCGGTAGACTACGACTGCATGGGCATTAGTTACTACCCCAAATGGCACGGCAAAGATTTGGCACAATTGGCAACGAACCTTCAAAACCTTCACCAGAAGTATCAAAAACCAATCATGATTGCCGAAACGGCTTATCCCTTTTCGCTCGGTTGGAACGATTGGACCAACAACATTTTGGGGTGGGAAAGTGATTTGCACCCCGATTACCCGGCTAGTCCTCAAGGGCAATTGGATTTTCTTTTGGGGGTACGCAGCACCGTTGAAAGTCTCGGCAGCGAGGTCGGCATGGGCTATTGCTATTGGGGTGGCGAATGGGTGGCCTACAAAGGTCCTCAAGCCACCAATGGTTCTACCTGGGAGAATCAAGCCCTTTTTGATTTCGATCTGAAGGCGCTGCCCGTGTGGGCGGCTTTTCAGCCGTAACTTCACCCGCCCGACACACTTCGGCTTTTACAAGCAGGCCTATTCCGATAAGATAAGATTGGACGGGCCAATCTTTAACCCCAATAACTACCGGAACAACACCTTTTCGAAGGTGCGGGCAAAAAGAAAATGGGTGAAGCAACACCGTTGTCCAACGATGTCAAATCGTTAGGGATGTCCCAAGGACAGGATCGCTTTTGAACGTTAGTCGTAGCAATCCGTTTTCATATTCAGCTACTACTTTTTCAGGGTTGATGTTTTGCCGCAATTGAAACCTCAATACGAAAGGCTGGGGTGTAAATCCTTTTTGAAAACAGGCTTTCCTTTTTCCTTGACAGCGGTGGATGTTGGGCGTTGCTACGGTGAGCATATTTTGGTGTACTCGGAGCTCAATCTCTTTTTCTTCTATTCCTGGCACTGCCAATTCAATTACAAAACGGTTGGGGCTCGCCGTCAAGTTCACCGCCGGAGTTTCTTGCACTTC
Organism: uncultured Flavobacteriales bacterium; assembly: GCA_937899835.1. GTDB lineage: Bacteria > Bacteroidota > Bacteroidia > Flavobacteriales_G > Salibacteraceae > CALCCE01. The sequence continues at coordinate 15,795 of CALCCE010000023.1, forward strand.
TTCCGGCCGATCCGGCCAAAAATCATCTTCAAAGAAATCCCAGAAGTGGCTCCAGGTGGGAAAGCTGGTTTTGATAAGGGTCATGATACCGGTGTTTTGGGTTTGACTTCAACACAAAGGTGGCTTCATCTTACCGCTCCCACCATGATGATGGTCATGCTTCGCCCTGATTAACCTACGGAGAAAATATGATACACATCAGCTCCCGATTTTGCCTTAAGTGAAAGAGCAAAAAGGGCGCCAGCCAATTTAAAAGTTGGGGCCATTGCCCTTCAAATCTAAAAAGGATGGATATCTTTTGGTCACGAACCGGCATCTACCTCATGTTCATCAAGCATCAACACTACGACCTGTTAAAGCACGTCATTTTAGAACGCGCCATCTTTCAGCCTCCTATCCATACGCCGGCCGATATGCAAAATGAGGCGTGTTTCCTCTACCTGGTTAACGGCCAATCAGTCTTGCACAGCCCTACGGAGACCATACCGCTTTCCGCCAATGAAGGAGTTGTCATGAAATGTGGCAATTACCTGAACCGCTACCTGAGTTCTGAAAGCGACTCGCCATATGAAGTACTCGCCGTACATTTTTACCCTGAGGTGCTGCGGATGGTATACAAAGACGAAATTCCTGTATTTCTCAAACAGGATATACAACCTACCCAGCGAATGGTAGAAAAGGTAAAAGTGGATGCCATGATGCGGCAATACGTGGACAACTTGCGGTTTTATTTTGAGAACCCTTCCCTCATCAACGATGAGTTGGTGATCTTGAAAGTGAAAGAACTCGTCCTGCTGCTGGTCAATTCTGATGAAACCGGTAAAGTGCAAGAAATTCTGCGCGACCTTTTCAATCCGGCAGTTTATAGCTTTAAGCAAGTCATCCACCAACATTTGTTGGAAAACGTTTCGGTAGAGCAGCTCGCTTTTTTAACCAACCTGAGCGTTTCCTCTTTCAAACGCAAGTTCAAAGAGGTGTTCAATGATTCGCCGGGGCAATACATCCGTACCAAACGCCTGGAAAAAGCGGTTGAGATGCTTAAAATCAACCATTTGCGTATAATGGATATTGCTTACGATTGTGGATTTAATGATGTAGGGCACTTTTCTAAATCCTTTTCCCAGCAGTACGGCTGCCCTCCGTCGGAGTATCGCGAACGGCTCCTGGACCAAAAGACCAAATAGTTGAACCTTTTGGCCAAAAGCTTCCAAAGGATCGGGGGCATCTTTGGGTTGTTAATAATCAACAACCTACCAAATGAAAACCATTCTCAAATCGCTACCGATCCTTTTGCTGGCACAACTTGCCTTTGCTTCTCTTCAGGCGCAGCAAAAAGTACAAACCATTTACATTGAACGCATCATCGCACTGCCTGCCGAACAGGTATGGGCCATTGTTGGAGAAGATTACGGTGCCATTGCCCATTCGCACCCGCGCATTGTTTCGTCCCAATATATCAATGGAAGTTTAAAAGCAGGCGAAGGAGCCGAGCGGGTGTGCAATTTCAACGAGAAAGGCACCCAATACCTGCGCGAACGCATCATGAGTTACAGTCCGGAGTCGATGACGTTGACCAACCAAGTATTTCAAGCGGGCAAATTTCCAGTAGATCCGGAACTGACTAAAGCGGTTTATAAAGTAGAAGACCTGGGAAATGGCACCTGCAAGCTCAGTTTCGATTTTCAATACCGTACCAAGCCAGCCATGATGGGCAGCCTCATGAAAGGCCGGTTCACCAGCTTGTTGGAAGACTATTTTATTGCCGTTGAACACCACGCCAAAACCGGCGAAAAGGTGAACAAAGAAAATTTCAAAGCCATCAAAAAGCAGTATACCTGAAGGGCTACTTCATCAAATCTCCGTCCTCCAAGTTTTGGAGAATTGTTTCTGGATTGGCCACTTTTATAATAAGGCTACTCCGGCCAATCAAAGAAAAAGGGATGTCTCCGCACGAAGACATCCCTTTTTTTATTGGTTTATGAAGTTGAATGAACTACCGCACGATGATGCGGTGCACTTCCAACTGCTCGTTAACGGTCAAACGAACCAGGTAAATGCCTGAGCTTAAACCGTCCAGCGAAATAGCTTCCTGCGTTCCAGGCGCCAGGCGCACTTGATTGCGTTGTGCGGTTTTTCCGGTCAAATCGGTGATGATCACTTCCACCACTTCGTTCTGATCGGCTCCTGCAATCCACAGTTGATCCACTGCTGGATTCGGGAACAAGCGGAAGCGGTTGTTGAGTGCGACCTCAGTCACACTGACACAATCATCTACAAAAATGGTATCGGTGTTGGTACATCCATTGGCATCGGTAATCTCAACGGAGTAAGTTCCTAAGGTATCGGCCACCAAGGTTTGGCCAGTTGTACCGTCGTTCCAGAGGTAGGTAAATCCAGCTCCGGCATCCAACAACACGTCCCCTCCACAGAGGTTGGTATCGGGCCCCAGGTCTACTACTGGCAGCGCATTCTCGATTACCTCCAGCGAATCGGTATTGGTACAACCGTTACCGTCAGTAATCACTACAAAGTAGTTGCCGTCGGTGCTCACGTTCAAGGTTTGAGCCGTACTGGTACCGCCGTTCCAGCTATAAGTAAATCCGGAACCGGCGTCCAGGGTCAAATTGATGGTTCCTCCGGCACAGTAGCTGGTATCGTTTCCCAGGTTGAGGGCAGGCACCGCATTTTCTACTACTTCGATCGAATCGGTCGCACTACAGTTGTTGCCATCGGTAATGACTACATCGTAGGTGCCACTGCTAATCACCGTAAAGGTTTGCGTGGTAGCAGCACCATTGTTCCAATCATAGCTAAATCCTGCACCGGCATCCAACGTAAGGCTAAAGGGCTCATTGGCACAGTAGCTGGTATCGTTGCCCAGGTTTACCGTTGGGTTGGCGTTAACCACCAGGTTCAACGTATCCATAGCCACACAGTTGTTGCCATCCGTAATTTCAACGGTATAGCTACCGGTGGTATCGGCATTCAGGGTTTGCGTGGTCACTACTCCCCCGTTCCAGCTATAGGTAAATCCTGCTCCTGCGTCAAGCGTAATGCTGTTGCCGGCACAGAAAGCCGTGTCTGCTCCAAGGTTCACCACTGGTGATGTAAAAGTGGTTACTACCAAATCATCGGTAGCAGCACATCCATCTGCATTGGTTACTTCTATGGTGTAGGTACCCGCCATCGTTACCGAAAGGGTTTGTGTAGTGGCAAGACCACCGTTCCAATCATAACTGGCAAAGCCTGCGCCCGCATCCAGTACAACGGTCTCACCAGTACAAATAGAGGTGTCGTTGCCAAGAGCTACGGTTGGGTTAGCCAAAATAGAGATCGCTAAACTCAAAGAGTCGTTATCCACTACTTGATCACCGGTAAGGCCAGTGAAACCAGACAAGTTGATGTTGGTAGCAGTACTCGTATTTAAGAAACCGAGGAGCACCGTGTCGTTGTCCTGAAAGGCAATGCTTCCTGAGGTACCGGTAAGGCTGGTGGTTAAATCACCCGTTACGTTTACCGTGATGTTTACTCCGGTTTGTGACAACAAGCCATTGTTGGTCAACACCACAAATACAGCTTGACTATCGGAAGCACAAACGGCTGTATCGGGCTCCAGATAAGCCACGAACTCAATATCGTTGAGCAACACATCAAACTCGATGGCACCAGGATCCGGTGTGGTGGCAGGGCGCGCATCTCCAAAGAAATCTTCCATCACGCCCAAGGAATCACCTTGGTTGTTGAAGGTAGTATCGCCCGGTGTGAAATCCGCATTAGCAATGTCGGCAAACAAAGGATCAACGCTCCAACTGTTTTGATCATAGGCACCACTGTTCGCCGTTTGCCAATCGGCAAACGAAGTGAAGTCGGTGCTGTAACGACCGTAATGCTGAGCACCGGAACCGGCACTGTTCACATACAGAACGTTGTTATCGCTTTCGATAGTAGAACCAGTAGCGTTGAAATACAAGCCGTGCTTGGTGCCACTACCGCCACGGGTAATCGAAATGATGTTGTTTTTGATTTCGATGTTGCTGGCCGTAGTAGTTTGATAGACCCCACGGGTAGTACCACCCGTTGCAGACGTATGATCCAACGAAATGGTATTGTGGTAATAGTATACTCCGTTCGAACTAAAGTTGTAAAGGGCGTAAACCGTCCCGTTACTGTTAAAGTTGTAGGCAAGGTTGTTAACCACAAGGTTCTCCTCTCCTACCGGAGCATCACAACTCGATGAGTAGATGGCATAAGCCGATCCTGTTTGGCTGGTCGCATTGTCGTGGGTGTTGTGAATTTCATTCTGCTCCACCAGCACATTGCGGTTTCCAGCAGTCATGAAAACCCCGTAGAACGTAGTTACCGAAGTACGGTTAGCGCGACTGATATCGTTGCCTTGTACCCAGGCACCATCATTGTCGTCGAGGTACACTCCATAAGCGTAGAAATCACGCACCTCGTTTTCCACTATTTCGTTATCCAAGGCATCAAGACCACCAGAATTTCCATTGAGTCGGATGCCATAATATCCACCAATGACTTCATTGTTTTCAATCACCAGGTAGCTGGCGTTGTTTCCTGAAGTGGAAGTGCTGATATTAGAGCCAGAAGCCAAAATACCGGTACTATTAGAAGAAGAAGTACTGGTTACATCACCCAAGTCAATCACCGAATTGGTGATGGTGTTGGAATCTGCCCCATTGGTGAGGTGTACACCATAGCCATAAGTGGTGCTGGTGCTTTTGATCACCATACTGTCCAAGGTCACGTGGCGTGCTCCATTGAGCCGCACAAGGTAACGGTCTGTTGAAGTAGCATTAAACTGCAGTGTGTCTAATTTACCGTTGAAAGTAATGGTATTGGTGGCACTGGAACCCACTACATCGCCAAGCACAATTTGCTCGTTGTAAGGTCCTGAACCAGGTACTACTTCAAACACGACAGGACCACAAATACCAAGGTTGTTAAGGGCATTCACCGCATCGGTATAACTCTGATAGTTGGTGCCACCGGTAGCCACAGCTGAGTTGATGGAATAGGTACCAGCCGCAAGCGATGGCAAAAGCCCTACAATGTTCAGGGTGTCGTTGGAAGCATCAGCATCCGTTTGGTTGTTCGGTCCCTCGTTCCAGGCGAGAATATCGATTGAGCCTGTTACATTGATGGTACCCAATACAACACCGTCGGTATTACCCGGTGCTAAGGGGCCCATGTAAGTCAATGAATCGATGGCACCTCCGTTCACACTCCAAAATACTTGTACTGAATCCAAGGTGTCTGCACCAAAGTTGGTCAGCTCTACCTCCAGGGTGTTCAAACCTGGACAAGCTGGAATCGGTTGCAACAGTTGCGAAATTCCGGCATCATCGGCCGGTGGCGAAAATTCAATGGCTCCAAAGTCGGGGGCTACCCCGCGAGCGATACCGAAGAAATCCTCGGTTACACCTACCAATGCCGCTACGTTGTTGAATGCCGAAGCATTGGGCGTGTAGTCGTCGTTGGCAAGGTCAATAAATTGCGGGTCGGCCGCAGCACTGTTTTGACCATAGGCTCCACTATTCGCAGTTTGCCAATCGAGCAGCGTGGTGAAATCGGAAGTACCGTAACGACCGAAGTGTTGGGTGCTACCGCCGGTTCCTCCCATGTGTACTCCGTTGTTATCACTCAGGATGGTAGAACTCGTGGTATTAAAATAAAGGCCATGGTGTGTACCGCTACCTCCGCGGGTGATGGAGAAAATGTTGTTGACAATTTCCACATTCGTTGCGGTAGCTGTTTGGTAGAAACCACGCGTGGTTCCCGCAGTAGCTCCCTGGTGATCCAGCGATACGGTATTGTGGTACCAGTGCGATCCATCACTGCTGGAGTTGTACAAACCGTAAATCAAACCGGTAGTACTGTTCATATTGTATACCAGGTTGTTTACAATGATGTTCTCCGATCCTATCGGTGCATCACTTCCTGAGAGGTAAATACCGTAAGCTGAACCAGACTGGCTGCTAGCATTGTCGTGCGAGTTATGCACGCGGTTTCTTTCAATCAAACCATCGGTATTACCAGAGGTAAAAAACACCCCGTAGAAGGTAGTCACCGAAGTACGGTTGGCACGACTGATATCGTTCAGGCGTATTACCGGGCTGGTGTTGTCGTCCATGTAAATCCCGTAGGCATAGAAATCGCGAACGATGTTGTTTTCAACCGTGTTGTTTACAGCATCCGATCCTCCGGTGTTTCCATTGAGGCGAATACCGTAATACCCTCCAATTACTTCGTTGTTCATTACCAACAAGCTATTGGCGTTGTTGCCAGCTGTGGAGGTGCTGGTAGGAGAACCAGAAGCGAGAATACCGGTGGTGTTGGTAGAAGAGGTACTGGTGACGCCACTAAGGTCGATCACACAGTTTTGAATGGTATTGGAATCAGAAGCATTCGTCAAAGCAATACCGTATCCGTAGGTGGTACTGGTAGAAACAATCACCAGACTATCTACGGTCAAATGGTCTACCCCGCTGAGGCGCAACACGTAACGATCGCTGGACGTAGGAGCAAAGGCGAGGGTGTCGCCATTACCGTTGATGGTGATGGTATTTACACTGCTGGTTCCTAAAATTTGAGGAATATCCACCTGCTCGTTGTAGGTGCCCGAGCCGGGTACTACGTCGAATACTACCGGACCACAAATACCGGCCAAAGCCATGGCACTCACCGCATCTCCAAAAGATTGGAAGTTGGTACCACCGGTAACCACTGCTGCATCAATGGTATACGTACCACTGGCAAATCCAGGTTGAAGACCGGTTATGGTCAAGGTGTCGTTGTTGTTGTTGGCATCGGTTTGTCCGTTCGGGTTCACCGTCCAAATCACAAAGTCAGTTGCTCCGGTAATACTTACCGATCCCAGTGATATTTGTTGGTTGTTACCTGGAAAAATGGTTCCCGTAAAGCTCTGGCTCATCACACTACCACCGTTCATGGTCCAGTTGATGGTAACGCTATCCAGGGTATCTGCACCAAAGTTGGAGAGCTCCACTACCAGGTTATTGGCACCTGCACAAGCTGGCACAGGCGATATCAAAGCAGAGATACCAGCATCGTCGGCTGGAGGCGTAAATTCAAAAGCCCCCGGATCGGGTGTCGTTGTACGTGCAACACCAGCCAAATCATCGCCTACGCCAAGGTTAGCACCAATATTGTCAATCAAACTGGCAGCAGGAACATAGTTGTTGTTGGTAATGTCAACGAACAAAGGGTCTGCTGCTACACTGTTTTGGCCGTAGGCGCTGCTGTTGGCAGCTTGCCAATCGGCCAAAGTGGTTTGGTTACCGCTGTAGTAGCCCACATGTAAACCTCCACTTCCGTTTCCACCCACGTGAATGGCATTGTTGTCGGAGAGTACGGTAGAGGTGGTAGAACCCAGGTAAACACCGTGTTTACTGCCCGAACCTCCACGAGTAATGGAAAACAAGTTGTTGAAAACCTGAATGTTGGTTGCGGTCGAGGTTTGATAGAAACCACGGGTGGTTCCACCGGTAGCCGGGGCATGATCCAACGAAACGGTATTGTGGTAAAAGTAAGTACCGTCACTTCCGAAGTTGTACAAGCCGTAAATGGTACCATTACCGTTAAAGTTGTAAATCAAGTTATTTACCGCAATGTTTTCTGATCCTGCTGGTGCATCACAACTGGAAAAGTAAATGCCGTAAGCCGCACCAGTTAAACTAGAAGCGTTGTCGTGGGTATTGTGGATTCGGTTTTTCTCCACGATCACGTTACGGTTTCCTGCCGTACAGAAAACACCATAGAAAGTGCCCACCGAAACCCGGTTGGCGCGTGAAATGTCATTACCAAACACCAATGTACCATCGGTATCGTCGAGGTAGATACCGTAGAGGCGATAGTCCCTAACGGTGTTGTTGGTAATGATGTGCCCGGAGGCATTCAAACCACCCGTTTGCCCATTGAGACGAATACCATAATAACCGGTAACGATCTCATTGCTGTCCAAGGTGAGCGCATTGGCATTGTCACCTGAGGTAGTAACGCTGGTGTTGGACCCTGATGCTACTACGCCAATGGAATTGGAAGAAGAGGTACTGGTTACCGCAGAAACATCAATGTAACAGTTTTTAACGGTATTGGAATCTGCCCCATTGCGCAGTTGAACTCCCCAACCGTAGGTGGTGTTGGTCGCAACAATGACCAGATTGTCGATGGTCATGTACTTGGCACCATCCAGGCGTATCACGTGCCGGTCGGAACTGGAACCAGAGAAGCTAATGGTATCTCCGTTTCCATTGATGGTAATCGAATTGACCGGGCTGGCGCCAGCAGCCGCGGTAAAGGTCACTTGTTCATTATAAGTGCCTTGAAGAACATTGAATACTACCGGTCCGGCAACTCCGTTGAGCCCAAGGGACGAGGCAGCATCGCCGAAGGTCTGGAAGTTGGTTCCTCCAGTCGGTGTAGAAGAGTCGATGGTGTAACTCCCGACCAGGGGCTGTGCCAAAGCCGCTGTGGAGAAAATACCCATCGCTACCAAGGCCAAAAGGCCCCGGATGATCCTGCGATAATGTGTTTGCATAAAGGATAATTATGGTTTAACTGGAACAATTGATTTACAATCCAAATTCCCGATTACGGAACGACCAACGAGCAATGGTGCGAAGACAGGCCGGTTCAAAAACCTATCATCTGGTCCACCAATACATCAACAAGTTGTCATGATAAGCCAGGGCTCGTGAGTACAGCATGCCTTCAAATGAAGCTCGTGGAAAGGACATTTTTGTAACACGGCGGGACACAATTTACGTCCACCTACCGGCTCAGAACCAAGGGAAAATCGCCGAATCTTGAGTGGCTACCCCTGCCCTTCAGCGTAAAATGAAATAGAAAGGAAAAAGTCGGAGGCGAATTCGTCTAAACTGGGAACGAATCTGACCTTAAAAATCAAAAACTGATCGACAAGTGTTCAAAATCAATCCAAGTGAAATTTAGATACGAAAACAGCCCTTTCTTGGAAGGCTAATTGCAAGCATTGTATCTTTTCAACAATTTCAAGGTCTTGTTTAAACACGAATAAAAATCAATTATAGGATAAAACCCATTCAAAATAGACTCTCCATGGAAACCACTATTGATTTCCTATTATTCATTTTTCATCTTCCTTTGTGCAACAAATACCCTATATAGGGGCTATTGGAAATGTATTTGTTAGGCAGTAAATTGCGATTCAAAATCTACATTTATGAGTACCGAACCCCGAATCATGACCCTTCATCCGCAGGGAAAAGCTGGTGTAAACATCCTCTTAAGAAGGTATGAACAGGTAAAAACTGTTCTTCTGGAAATCGTTTCAGAAACCAACCCTATTCCTTTCGACTCCCTGACCGACAAAGCCGAAGAACGCCTAAAAACAGAAAAGTTTGATGGCAAACCGCTTTGGTATATTGTTTCAGTCAAATTAGACCTGGAGGCACGCGGAATTCTGAAACGTGTTCCCAAAACCAGTCCGCACCAACTCCGATTGACGCAAGTAGAAGATTGAGCGTAATTTTTTTTACTACCCAAAGCAGAATTCCTGCTTCCAAGGCATTGAATGCGTTCAGTCTTTTGTGGTCGAGTGCCGCAATTGGTATTGAATTCATCATTTGCTACCCCTATTTTACACCCTTCCTTAACACCCTGATATCGCAATCCATAAATCAAAACTCAAGTTCTGCTTATTAATGAAGCAGCGACTCATCGCGTTACTTCTTATCTATGGTGCACCAGGATCAAAAAGGATCATCTGGCAATGCCCTTAAAATGGCTTCTATTGACTGTTCTGTGGACTTGAACACCAACTTGATGCTTGCACGCATGCACCTTAATCTAACCTTCATGCCCTTGTTTGTATTACCTCAATCTGCTCGGCGGTGGGGCCTTCACCCCACTTCTACCCTATTAAAATGCGAGCTTATCGTGCTGCTATTGCTCCTGATTGCGGTGCACACCTATGGAAATACTACACCCATCTACTCCCGTGCCCAACTCCGCACCTGCGAACAGCAATTCAGAACCGCCACCAACGAAAAAGAGCGCATTGCCCAATGGATACACCTCGCCACATACTACAACAGATTCAACTGCGATACCGCGGCCATGTACGGGCAGCAGATGATGGATTATGGCAAGGAAACCGGAAACGAATGGCTATACCACAAGGGCTGGTATTGCCGGCTGAATGCTCAGAAAGAGTTGAAACCACTACAGGAAGTTTATCCTAAGGTAGAAGCGTGCTTCCAATGGTTTACCAAACATGGGTACAAGTACGATGCCTTGCTGTGCCGCCTCATTCTTAACGATTGTGGAAATTCCCTTTATGGCGCTAGCAGCATTCAACAGTTGCTGGGTGAGCAATTAGCAGAGGCGCGAGATTTCAATGATGCCATGTTGATGGCTGAAATTTGGAATAGTATCGGTACTACGAAACCCTATCATGAAAACTCAAAATACGCTCCATCGCCGATGGATTCAGCCGCGTTTTACTTTGAGTTGTGCGGAGATTCTGCAAGAGCATTAAAGGCTCAGGCATTCAATTTGTACCCGAAAATGGGATCGCCTGAAATGCTTCGGTTTACCCGGATGGTACTGACGAAAAGCAAAGCGTGGGGAAATAGTAGTCTTATGAGCTTTGCTCACTCCTTCCTGGGAGTAGCGTTTATTGCAAAAAGAATGCAAGATTCTGCGCTTTACCATATCGACAAGTCGGCTCTGTATGCGCAGCAAAGAGGAAGTGTCTTTCAAAAGCTAATGGCCTCTTACACAAAAACGTATTACTACCTACAAAACAATAGGCACCAAGAGGGCCTTGATCTGAACCGTCATTTGATTGAACAAACCGGATTCTATGGTATTAAAAGGATGAAATTGATCCACCTATTGCACCTTGTCCTTCATCACAGCAAAAGGCATGAATATGAGTCTGCTATCCAAGCAGCGACACAATTACTCACCTTATCCAGGCAGCTGGATGATCGACACCATACTTTCCAGGGCCAAATTAAGCTAGCAAATCTTTACCGTGAAACCGCTAGTTTCCAAGAGGCAAAAGCCATTTACAAGTCCGCCTTACCGTGGATTAAAGAAACCTACGAGGGCAAGATCCGAAACAGGCTGTTGTGTGATGTCTATTCCGAATTTGCAAAAACACAAATCGCTAACGATTCTTTAATGCAAGCCAGGATACTCCTCGGCAAATCCCTTGAGCACATCAAGGATCAGCCAGGGCATATCATTTCAAAGATGCAGCTGCAGCTCATGGAGGTCCTTGTTGATCTTGGAGATATACAACAAGCAGATAGCATTTACCAGGCACAGGTCAACCGGTATGGAGAGAAGCAACTCAAGCAATGGCATCCGAGCTATCATTCCGTTGCAGGTAGATTGTTCATCGCACTTAAATCCTACGATAAGGGGGTTAAATACCTCGAAACCGCTACTGCAAAAAGCTTGTCTGATTACAGCAAACGGCAGCAAAAATCCTACTTCGATTTGAGCAAGGGTTACGAAGCGCTGGGAAAGAATGATCAGGCGCTGGATGCCTACCGCAAATATTCAGAAATCAAAGACAGTCTCACCTTTGGGCAGTCTGTGGCCAATGTAGTCAAGCTCCAAAAGGCCTATGAGCTGTCGCAAAAGCAACAAACAATAGACAACCTGGAACAACAAAAGCAGTTTGACGACCTGCAACTTTCCCAACAAGAAGGACTACTGAAGCTGCGCCAGGCCTGGATCATCATCTTAGTGATTACTGCGCTGTTGGTACTCACTTCAGCCGGTTTGTTTTACCGAAGGCTCAATCAGCGAAAAGAAAAGGAAAAATACCAGCTTGAAATTCAAGCCCTGGAGGCCCGTCAGGAAAATGAATTGTTACAGGCCAAAAATGCTCTTTTTGAGAATGTTTCCCACGAATTTCGCACCCCACTTACCCTGATTCAGATTCCGCTCATGCGCCATCGTGAACAGATACCTGCAACGGAGCGGCCTTTGTTTGACAACGTCCTTAGAAACGTAGATGAACTGTTGCTTTTGGTGAATGACCTGTTGCAAGTGGATTCCACGGTGGATGCGAAAGTAAAGCTGGACAAACAGCCCTTTGACCTGGTGCACCTGCTGAGGGAATTGGAGGGAATGTTTGCTTCATTGTTTGATAGTAAACATATAGCGGTTTATTGGGAGTTGGCCGGAGACCTTGGTCAATTGCATGCGGATGAGAAAAAAGTGCGTATGGTGATGAACAACCTACTTAAAAATGCTTTCGCACACACTCCTGCCAACGGAAAGGTCAAAGTAGAAGCCAGGGTGGTTTCGCAATCGGATGGGGCGAAGCTTTTTGTGAGTGTATACAATACCGGAGCACCGATTTCCAACACGCACCTCAATCATGTTTTTGACCGATTTTACCGGGGAGAAAACCCACGGTACACCGGGAGTGGGATCGGACTTGGATTGAGCAAAGAAGTGGTGGAAGCACACGATGGCAACATCGGGGTGTCCAACGATGAACAAGGCGTTCTGTTTTACTTCACCATCCCAGGAATCACCGCTCAGGTGACCACCTTTGAGAAAGACGTGGAGTCCCCAATGCCTTTGATAACCGACCAGGAGACCAAAGCCGGATTGCCTTCGCTTCTAATCGTAGAAGACAACATTGAAATCATGCAAATGCTGACCGACCTTTTTGCCGAGACCTACCACGTTTTGCATGCCTATAATGGAGCAGAAGGCTACAAGATAGCGCATTCGAAACAGCCGTCCCTCATCCTGAGTGACATCATGATGCCCGTGAAAAACGGCTTTGAACTGTTGCAGGAGCTAAAGTCCAACCTGGCAACCAGCCATATACCCGTGGTACTGCTCACCGCAAAAGGCGATGCGGCAAGCAAGGTTAAGGGACTGGAATTTGACGCAGATGCCTACCTGGCAAAGCCTTTTCACCCAGATGTGCTGCAAGCGACACTCACCAACATCCGCAGGCAGCGAAAGCGGTTGCAGGAGCAGTTTATTCAAAATCCAATGTTGTCACTGGATGAGTTTAACTGCACGCCCAAAGATGCCTTGTTCATTAAGAAAGCCAGGAAAATCCTCGAAAAACATTACCAAAATGAGGAATTAACCGTAGAGGAATTTTGCTCCGCTCTGGCATTGAACCGCAACAGTGTACACAATAAGCTCAAAGCATTTACAGGTGAAAACACCTCCTATTTTATTCGCAATTACCGGCTGGAAAAAGCGGTGAAACTACTTTCGGAAACTGACCAGTCCATCACCGAGGTATGGATGTCCACCGGATTTAAAAGTGCCCAGGTTTTCTCCAAAGCATTCAAAAACAAGTTTAAACTATCTCCTTCGCAGTACCGATCGCGCTTAACCCCTTCCTGAGAGCCCATAATCGTCGATAAATGACATGTCATTAACCAAAAGATACATGTCATTCAACCTTTTTCCATCGGTTCATTGATCATTGCTTTCGCCTCTTTTCGGGTGCTGAGCGGTTCTTGGCGACACCTACCGTATGTATGCCTTGAGGCAGGTATCGTTCTACTCAGCTTTTCCTTAGAGACGGCACCCTTTATTGCGGAAGCCGAAAAGCAAGCAGAGTAGGCAGCTATATTCTTTCATCCTCATGAGAAACACTTCTATTTTAATCGTGTGCCTCTTGATTGGGCAGTTGGGCTTTGGGCAAAACACAATTGTTCATTTCGAGCCCAACCCCTTGAATGGCACGACACCAAGGCCGACCACCTATGCCGGTCAAACAGAAATCATTGAATTATCTACTAACGGTGCTGAATATGCGACTGTAGGCACGGCTACGTTCAATCAAAACTCATATTCTAATCCTGTGGTTGGGCAATTTGACATTGTAAATACACATTGGTGGCTCCATGAAATCAAAATTCCGGGAACCGACCGGCTGAACGGTATGCAGTTGTGTGTTGGAGATAACGAGGAAATCTTTGTGGGTGCAATGGATTATCAGACTGTTACACAAACACTCCACAAATACCTGATCAAACTCGACCCTCAGGGTAATCCGTTGTGGGCCATAGACCTTGGGCCAGGGAATATAAGAAGCATGATTTATGACCAACACGATAACAAAGTGATTGTGCATGGGGATCAGGATAATCGACTCTACCTTGCCAGTATTGATGGCTCCAATGGCGCATTAGAATGGGGGTTTACTTACAGTGGAAACCCGGTAGACGCTCAACACATTGCAGGCCAAGTGCTTCTTGATCCTGCAGACGAAGAGTTGGTGATGATCGGTACGGGAGTCAATAGCAATGGAGGGCGAGATATCCTTGCCTTTAAAATTGAGCGGAATTCGGGTCAGGTGATCTGGGACAGACGTTACAGACGTTCATTTGTTAATGCCCAAGAGTCTGCTATTTCTGCTTGTTTCCATCCAGGTGCCAATGGAAACCACTCCTTGACACTGGTTGGCCGGGCGCACAACAATTCCGTACTTACCCTGAATATTAATCCCGACACAAACCCTGCTGTGAGTGGAATAATCAATTGGCAGACCCTACACCGTGCTTCAGGTTGGATCTTTGATGTTCAGAAAAGTGCCTATAATCCTATCAGTGATCGACTTTTTGTAGCGGGTGGAGCCCGCGATGGTGGTGGGTACAGCCAAGGACTCCTCATGCCCATTGATCCAACGAATGGACAAGGCATGGGAACATTTGGAACTTGGGGCACTAGCGTTGCTCAAGTTGCGTTTCCAAATGATGGCAACTGTATATTCAGGGATATTGATGTACACTCAGGCCTTTACAATGGGGCCATGCGATTAACCGGGAATGCACTGATGAGCAATAATGCCGCAACCGGTGAGAACCCAGCATTATGGTCGGTAAACGTGAATTCGCAAGGAGTCGACCAAGAGGTACTCTGCACCCAAACTGTGCCCTTTACTACGAAGCAATTCAATATGTTCGAAGGTGATGGAGTTACTCAAATTGATCTTCCAATTCCTCCGTTCGTCCCGGTGAGTATTTCACCAATAAATGGGCCCTCAGTCAATGATTGTCATATTATAGGAATAAATCGACAAAATCTGGCAGACCTTCCCCAAGAAGCAGAAATCATCGATTTTAACGTTTTTCCCAATCCAGCTTCAGAAACGCTGACCGTTCAGCTGACTGAGGTTTCGAAAGATACGCGGGTCCTTTTACGAGATGCCTCAGGGAGGTTAGTAGATGCTCCTGTGTTGCGCAACAAGCAAGGTTTTATCCTCAACGTTAGGAACCTGTCCAGCGGTATGTACTTCCTACAAGTGAACAGCACAGATACACACTATTCACAGAAAGTAGTGATTGATTAAGCTGAAAATATCGGCCTCTCACCCATTTGGCGAATCAACCTGAGTCTCTTTTTCCTTATTTGAAATCGAGGTTCAGGTTTGTTCCTTCTCCATCCCTATTACACCAACTTCAACTCCATCTTCTGCTGTGGAGCAATCTGCGCGGTTTAACCTTCATTGTCCTCCTAAAAACACCTTATAATCAGGCAGTAGATATAAACAGCGCGGTGTTTTCGTCGGCTACACTAAGAGGTTGTACCTTATGTTGCAGAAGCCGAAAAGCATCCGGAGCAGGTAGCTTTATCAATTCATTTTCATGAAAAACGCTTCTATTTTACTCGTATTCCTCTTGTTGGGGCAGTTGAGTTTTGGGCAATTGACCTTTGCCAATCAAATTGCCCATTTTGTTCCCAATCCCATCGTGAGTGGTACACCTTGGCCTACCACCTATGGAGGTCAAACTGAAATCATTGAATCCTCCCCGGGACCGATCTATCGCACAGTAGGCACGGCTACGGATGATATTACCGGTGGATCTAATCCTGTGGTAGGAGCATTTGATCCGGGGTTTGGCCATTCATGGCTCCATAAGATCCTTATTCCGGGAACGGACTTGCTGAACGGCATGCAATTGTGCATTGGAAACAATGAGGAGGTCTTTGTTGGGGCGATGGACTATCAGACTGCTACGCAAACGCTACACAAATACCTGATCAAGCTCGACTCCCAGGGCAATCCGCTATGGGCCCTTGATCTTGGCCCAGGGACGATAAGGAGCATGATTTATGACAACATCGATTATAAGGTGATGGTGCATGGCGAGCAGGATAACCAGCTTTACCTTTCTAGCATTGATGCCACCAGTGGCGCAATGGACTGGGGGTTTACCTACAGTGGTACCCCCGTGGATAATCGACACATAGCGGGTGAAGTGCTCATCGATCCGGCAGACGAGCAGCTGGTGATGGTAGGCACAGGAGTGGACGGCAATGGTCGAAGCGATATTTTGGTATTTAAAATTGACCGGACTACAGGTATTGCAGATTGGGGCAGACGCTACAAGCGTCAGGCTCCTGTTTTTAATGAATCGGCCATAGCAGCCTGTTTCCACCCTGGCATGAACGGCATGCCTTCACTGACCATCGTTGGTCGAACAACAAATAATGTTGTGCTGACCTTGAATATCAATCCAGCCACCACATTGAACGGACCTGGAATAATCAATTGGCAGAGAAGACATCGATCACCCAGCTGGACATTCAACGTTCAACGGATTGCTTATAACCCCATCAGCAAGAAGCTCTTTGTAGTTGGTGGAGCTCGTTCAACCGGTGGGTTTAGTCAAGGTTTTGTGATGCCCATAGATCCCGCCAGTGGACAAGGCCTTGGGACGTTTGGAGTGTGGGCTACCAGCTATTCGCAGACTTCTTTTCCTGGTGATGGTGACTGCATTTTCAGAGACATCGACGTGCATTCACAGACCTATGCAGGAGAAATGAGATTGACCGGAAATGCGCTCCTGAGCAATAATTCAGTATCGGGCGCGAATCCTGGACTATGGTTTGCAGGCGCTACCTTAGACGGTATTGATGATGAAGCTGGTTGCGCAAATCAAGTGCCGTTTACGACCATGAACTACAACATGAACTTCATTGATGGTAAAAATCAAATTGACCTGCCTATTCCGCCCTTTGTTCCTGTATATATTGCCGCGATGAATGCACCAACACTTGACGACTGTAGCTACTCTTTTAGGTACCATCAGGATAACCCCCTACCCAAAGAGAGCGTTGTGTTCAACGTCTATCCCAATCCCACCTCAGAAAAACTGACCATTCAAATGGCCGAGGTGCCGGATGATTTGCAGGTTGTCTTAATGGACGCCTTCGGCAAGTTGGTAACCGTTCCTGTAGTGCGAAACGAACAGGGGTTTACCGTTGATGTCAGCAACCTGAGCAGTGGCGTTTATTTTTTGCATTCAAACGGTGTAGAAACACGCTTTACACAAAAAGTCTTGGTTGAATAAGAAACCCGACAAACGGAGTTAGTTCGATTCGCACCGAAGCCTGAATTTCCCGCCAAAAGCGGTGAGGTTCAGGCTTCCTTACTATGATGCAGTTTTACGACCGTACAACCTGTGCGCTGAAACCTGCCACAATTACACGAAAGCAACACCAAGTGGCAGCATGGTATACAACATACTTAGGCACGACCAGAGCGTTGGTCTCACCAATGATGTATCTACGAAGGAAGGCGGATTGAATCGATTTTCAATCATGGTTGATAACTTTCCAGGACCGGTATGTCCACACCAACTTCGGTTGGGCCCAACAAAGGTTTAACGAAAATTTTTCTTCTTCCCAAAGAAGGATTCCAACGTTTAAGGTTTCCAAGCACTGAACAACTCTATGCTTTTTGCGGTTGAATGCCGTAACTGGTGTTGAACAGGCCATTTTCTATCCCTGTTCGATAGCCTTACATTTGTGTGCTGATCTTGAAAGCCTTATGTCCCAGATTTCTACCTTCTTCTCGTTGAAGAAGTTATACTTCACGTTGCTTCTTTTTGTGGGATGCTTGTGTTCGATGGCCCAGCCTGGTCAAGGTGGTCCTCCGGGCAGACAACGGCCTTCCTTTCAAGTAAGCGGTCAGGTAACCGATGCGTCCGATCAACTCCTCCCCTACGCCAATGTGGTTTTTTACCGCCTGCGCGACAGCAGTCTGGCACTCGGTGGTGCCACGGACGAAACCGGAAAATTTGATCTTAAGGTGCCTGCGGGAATGTATTACGTAGAGGTTTCCTTTCTTTCTTTGGAATCTACCTTAATTCCTAAAATTATGGTAAGAGGTGGCCCCCAAGACTTGGGTACGGTGGTTTTAAAAGCCAAAGCCTCTACTTTGAATGAAGTAACCGTGGTGGCCGAAAAGAGCGATGTGGAATTGCAGGTGGACAAGCGGGTGTTCAACGTTGGCAAAGACTTGCAAAATGCCGGGGGAAGTGCCGCCGAAATGCTGGACAATTTGCCTTCCATAGAGGTGGACCCCGATGGCAATGTGGCGTTGCGAGGGAGTCAAAACGTGCGTATTTTAATCAACGGCAAACCATCGGGACTCATCGGGACCAGCCCAGCGGATGCCCTGCGCCAATTGCCTGCAGAATTGATTGAAAAGGTGGAAATCATCACCAACCCTTCCGCCCGCTATGAGGCCGAAGGCGAGGTAGGCATCATCAATATTGTGATGCGCAAAAACGACCAACCCGGCACCAACGGCTCCATTTCGATCAACGGAGGCTATCCTGAACAAGCCGGAGTGGCACTCAATTTCAACTTTCGAAAAAAGCGGATCAATTGGTTTGTAGGAGGTGGCGTCAACTACCGAAATCAACCTGGTACAGGAGAATCATTTCAACGCTTTTTCGCCGATTCCATTTTTTCTTACGAACGTGACAGGGAACACTTGCGTGGTGGATTTAGTGGCAACCTGAGGGCTGGAGCGGATATCGACCTGCACCGCTTTCACTCCATCACTATTTCCGGGCGTTCGCGTATTTCCAGGGGAGACAACGAATCTGTTTTGCGCTACCGGGATTTTGATGCCAACCGGTTTTTGATTGCTGAAACCATTCGTGATGAAACCGAAATCGACAACGGTGAAACCTGGGAAATGGCTTTTAATTACACCCGCACCTTTCCCAAGAAAGACCGCAAGTGGACCACCGACATTACATACACCTATGGCACGGATATCGAAACAGGTGATTTAACGGAAACCCGCCGATTTTTTGGCCCTCCTCCTTCAGTGCCGCCAAGGCCGCCCTTGCAACAGCTTACTGACAACGACACCTACGACCAGCGTTGGTTGTTCCAGAGCGATTACATCCACCCCTTGTCAAAAGGTTGGTTGGTAGAAAGTGGTGTTCGGTATTCTTTCCGGGAACTCGACAATGACTTCCTGGTATCGATACGGCAACCCGACGGTGATTTTGCCCCCCTGCCGGCTTTTGACAACCGATTTATCTATTCGGAGCACATTTATGCCGGCTACCTTCAAATGAAAAAGGAGTGGGACAAGTTGGGTTTACAATTTGGTCTGCGGGGCGAGTATACAGATATCGGTATTGAGATCGAAGCCAGTGAACCGGTAAATCCTAAAGAGTATTTCAATTGGTTTCCCAGTGCCAACCTTTCCTACAAACTAAGCCCAACCCAAAGTGTACAATTCAGCTACAGCAGAAGGATAAGCCGACCGCGATACCGCAACCTACTGCCCTTTTTTAGCTACAGCGACAACCGTAATTTCTTTTCTGGTAATCCTGACTTGGATCCTGAATTTACCCAATCGCTGGAAGCAACTTGGCTGCGCAGATGGCCCAAAGGCACCCTGCTCAGCAGTGTTTATTACCGCTATCGCACCGATGTGTTCCAACGGGTCTCTACGGCGGACACTAACGGCTTTATCTCTACTTTTCCTATCAACATCGGCACTCAGGATGCTTATGGGTTAGAATGGACCACCTCTTATTCGATCAAACGCTGGTGGCGCATCAGTGGCAATGCCAATTTCTTTCGGGCCATTACCCAGGGAGAATTCGAAGGCACTTCTTTGGATGCCGATGCTTTTACCTGGACTACGCGTTTTAATTCCAGGTGGAGCTACCACAAAAAGAACAACTTTCAGGCGTCCTGGCTCTACCGTGCACCCCGAGAAACGCCTCAGGGGCGTTCGTTGTCGTTATGGTCCCTGGACCTCTCGCTTTCGCGTGAATTGTTGAAGGGAAAAGGAACCTTGAGTGCCAACGTAAGGGACCTTTTCAATACCCGCAAACGGCGTAGCATCACCGAAACCGACCGTTTTTATTCTGAGTCTGAATTTCAGTGGCGCACCCGCCAGTTTCGGCTGAGTTTCACCTATCGCATCAACCAGCAAAACCGCAAGCGAAGTGGCAATAGTAATCGTTCTTCGCAAAGCTGGGGCGATGAAGAGTTTTGATATCAAACGGCTTTTACCAAAATCTTTTCTACTGATTCAAACATCTGCCGGAAGGAGCGAATCTCTACATAAGTTTCCTGCACCACATCATTGCGAAAAGGCCTTTGCATCACACTTTCACGGTCATAAGCTACTACTGGAATTTCCGGTTGTAGCGCACGTGAAGCTTCTTTGAAGGAGGAACACAAGCCTGCGCCATAAACCTTTCGTTCTCCTTCTTCTTGCATCACGCCAAATTCGATGGTAAACCAGTAGAGCCGTTGCAGTGCAATCACTCTTTCCGAAGTGGTGGCAGCACACCCCAAAACTCCAAACCACTCCATGAATCGTCGGTAATCTTCATTCAGCAACAGCGGAATGTGACCAAAAATATCGTGAAACATGTCGGGCTCTTCCAGGTAATCCAACTGCTGGCGGCTACGTACCCAGGTTGAGGAGCAAAACTTGCGTTGGCTCAATAAGGCAAAGAATTTTTCAACCGGAATCAAACCGGGAACAATTTCAATCTGCCAGCCGGTTCTCATGGCCAAAAAAGCATTGAGCACTTTCAGGTTGGGCAAGTCGTGAGGGTGCAGTACCGGTTCCATGGCCTTCAAACAGCTCAAATATTCGGAGCAGGCTTTGTCTTGAAGGTTCTCCAATTGCCGGGTAAAAAGTGTATTCCAAACCCAGCGGTCTTCTTCAGTGTAGCGGTCAAAGTGTTGTTCCATGGTAAAAAAAGACATAAAAAAACCCCGACAAATTCTTGCCGAGGTACATAATGATTGAAAGTATACAACTTCGCTCACGCACTTCCCCGGTCAGGAAAAGCCCAATAGCGATAAGTCATTACTTGTGAATTCATATTCATGAAAGATAAAGATAGCTTTTTAACGCTAAAACCCCACTTTTGGTATTGAAAATTTATTTGAAATGACCTGAAAATTTTCCCGCAAAACAAACTTGTCTTCGTTTACTGCGGCAAATTCTACATTGGAAACGAAAGCTTCTCCTAACTGATCGGTGAGTCCCTCTTTTTCGCGCCAGCCGTAAAACAACCAACGGTGAGCAATGGGCACCCCATCCACTTCCTGATAATCTTCATAAACTACAGCATGTGGATCTTCACTTGCTGCTTCGGCCGATTGCCCAAAGGTCACAATGTAAGCCGCTGCCTTTACCTGATGGGTCTCGGGATCGAAATAGGTTTGGTACCAATCATCGGGAGAATCGCCGGTGCCAGAAGCAAAACTTAGCCGACCGCTAAGCCATTGTTTATCCATCAGGCGCTTGGAGGCAAATTCGCCCCAAAAGGTTCCAGGATCACTTAGTTTGTAGGGAAAGGCAAAAAAGTAGGGCCAGGTAAGTACATCAAACCGGGCGCCTGCGGATTTTGCTTCCATGGGTTGCATGCGCACTTCTGCGTCCTTGTACACTAATATCCTGCCCCCTTCTTCTTCCAATCGAATGCGGGAACCTTCAGTAGTTTGCCAAATGCGCCCACGGAAGCGTTCTTTTCCTCCGAAAGTAAGCACGAGGTCATAGGCTACCATTCCCTTATCCATAAAAGTGGATTTATGATGGGCCTTTTCAGACATCATGATGGGGTGGTCAACCTTCTCCGTCTCATTTAGTCCGGGAGGCGAAATGTTGGCATTGTTTTGTGTTGGAGGGTTTTGGCAGGCAGCGAGTGCTCCGAAAACCAATATGGCGGCTGTAATTGTTCGAATCATCACGGTACTATTGGGTAATTCAATTGCTTACCCAAAAGTGCATCACCTGTAAGGAGTTGCCAAATGAAAAACCGGGCCATGTCGGCTATCCGACAATGCTTCGTCAATTATTAGGATTCTTGTCGTGGACTTGACAAAAAGCTGCAGACAGCCAGAAAATACCCCTCTAAGCCAAACCCGGTAATGATGCCTTTACAATGCTTGGCCATCAAAGATTGGTGCCGGTAGGTTTCGCGTGCATACACGTTGGAGATGTGGACCTCTACCACTGGTGTGGTGATGCCCGCTACGGCATCGGCAATGGCTACCGAAGTGTGTGTAAAAGCAGCTGCGTTCATTACAATGCCATCGAATTCAAACCCGACACGGTGTAGTTCATTGACCAACTCACCTTCTACATTGCTCTGAAAATAGGAGAGTTCTATGGGCTCCGGAAATGCTACGCGCATTTCCTCCAGGTATTGCTCGAAACTCTGAGCACCATAAACTTCTGGTTCACGGGTGCCGAGCAGGTTGAGGTTAGGTCCGTTAATGATGGCAATTCGCATGGTTCCATTTCACAAGCTCCTGTTTGCAATCTTTGGCGCTACACCATTTTCCAATGGCAGGAGCAATTATTTTCGTAATCACTCCAAAGATATTATTTCCACTTCTTTATGGCGGTTTGGATTTCACATCGAAAAGGTTTTGCGGCATACCTCAAGTTAGAGCGCTCGTTGTCGGCCAATTCCATTGAGGCCTATCAACGCGACATTGCCGCTTTTGCTGATTATTTGGAACGGCAGGGGCATGACAAACTGCAACCGGGACAAGTGAACCTCCAACAGTTGCAAGGTTTTTTAAAGGAGATTGGTGAAATAGGTTTGGCAGCCAGCACTCAAGCCCGAATTATTTCGGGCCTGCGGGCATTTTTCAAATACTTATTGATGGAGGACCTTCTGAAAGATGACCCAACACAGCTATTGGAATCACCAAAGCTTGGACGCAAATTGCCGGATACGTTAAACAACGATGAGATTGAAGAATTGCTGGGAGCGATCGACCTGAGCAAACCCGAGGGCGAACGCAACAAAGCGATGATCGAAGTGCTTTACGGCTGCGGCTTGCGGGTTTCGGAGTTGATCAATTTGCGCATTACACAGTTGTATTTCAACGAGGGCTTTATTCGCGTAGTGGGCAAAGGAGACAAAGAACGCCTGGTTCCTATCGGACAGATGGCGCAAAAACAAGTGGTCCGATACAAGGACGAAGTACGGGTACATGTCCCCATTCAGCCAGGTTTCGAGGATGTGCTTTTTCTCAACCGACGGGGTAAAATTCTTACCCGGGTAATGGTGTTTACCATCATTAAACGTTTGGCGGTAGTAGCACAGATCAAGAAAAACATTAGCCCTCACACTTTTCGCCACTCGTTTGCCTCAGAATTGGTGAATCGTGGGGCCGACTTGCGTGCCGTGCAAGAAATGCTTGGACACGAATCCATCACCACCACAGAAATTTATACCCACTTGGACCGGGACTATTTGCGTAGTGCTATTCTCGAGCATCACCCCAGGCACCAGCAATCCTAATTCATTCATCGAAGAAATCGAGTTGAACCCGGCTTTTGTCGTAATTTTCCCACATGGGGCAACGTATTTTTTGGGTGTGGGTTATGATCGTATTCTATCCGGTCTTTACCCAAGCCGCTTCGATCTATCCAATTGAGGCAGATACCGAGCAAGCCATATCGCTCCACAGCCATGCCCTTTATTTTGAAGACGCCGAGCAGGTCATTTCCTGGGAAGAGGTCCAATCCCTCTCTGCAGAGGATACGATTTATCAGCAGCTTAAAGCCCCTATCACCAATTTCAATTTCACCACATCCCGCTTTTGGGTGCGGTTTGAGTTGGTCAACGAAACGGCCAAACACCAAAGCTTTTTCCTCGAAACCGGTCGGCCACTCACCAACGTGGTCAACCTTTATTGCAAAGACGAAACGGGAGAAATTCAAGTCTTTAACAATGGAGACGGTCAGGTTTTTAATCAGCGCTTCATTAAAGATCGTCGGGTATTGTTCCCCATTGAGCTATCGCCCGGGGCTCGGGCAGAATATTGGGTGGAACTGATCAGCGATGGAGAAATCATTACGCTGCCGCTACTCTTGTGGCCCAAACGCACTTATTTGGCACAAAATGGTCGGGAAGCCCTGTTTCATGGCGTTTATTATGGGGTGCTACTCCTTGTTTTGGTGCTGTTCACCTTTTTCTTCATCGCCATGGGCGAGAGGGTGTTCCTCTATTACGTGTTGTATGTCTTTTGCCTTAGCTTCTTTCAATTCACTCTAGACGGTTACAGCTTTCGCTATTTGTGGCCCAACCTGGTTTGGTGGGGCAACCACGCATTGCTTTTCACTACCTCCATTGCAGTTATTTCTGTATTGATATACGCCCGGGCATTTCTAACCTTGTGCAAAAACTTACCCGGAATCAATCGGGTATTTCAGCTACTCATCGCCCTTACGGCAGTTGTAGCCCTCATGTCGCTCACCGATGGGGTACTCTACGAACTGGCCTTTCCGCTCATCAATTTTCTGAGCCTGATTTCAACGGTAACCATTCTGATAACCGTACTTATTGCCATGTACAAGCGCCTGAAGGTGAGCATTTTCTTCTCACTGGCGTTCTTAGCACTCATGCTTGGCGGCATCTATTTTATTTTGGGGAATGTGAACATCATTGAAAACACACCAATTACTGAGAATGCTATCAAGTTTGGTTCGGCTCTGGAAGTGATCTTACTTTCTATTGCGATGGCCGGACGCTACCGCGACCTACAGCTCGAAAAAGAGAAAGCCCAACAGACTGCGCTTGAAAAATTGGAGGAAATGAACCGCTTGAAAGACCGACTCAACATCGAGCTGGAACAACAAGTACAGGAACGCACCTCGGTAGTAGAACGACAGAACAAAGCACTCGCCGAGATAAACAAGGACATCACCGACAGCATTCGTTATGCGAAGCGAATACAAATGGCGATTCTTCCCTCCCAGCTTACAGTTGAAAGCCACCTGCCGGATTCCTTTATTTTATACCGGCCCAAAGATATTGTGAGCGGTGATTTTTATTGGCTACGTGCTACACCTGAAACAGTGCTGTTTTCTGCCGTAGATTGTACTGGTCACGGTGTGCCGGGCGCATTTATGTCTATCGTCGGGCAAAATGGCCTCAACCAGGCCGTAGACGAATACCACTTGCGACAACCGGGGGAAATTTTGGAACACCTCAACCAGGTAGTCGCCCTTACCCTGAAACAGCGAGAAGCCGACACCCAGGTTCGTGATGGCATGGACATCGCACTTTGCGGACTCAATTATGCCAAGCGATTGCTTGAGTATTCCGGGGCCTACAATCCACTATGGATCGTGTCTCAAACTCCTCCCTTGGTCAATGGCCTGCCGCTTGAACCCTATGCAAGAATCTCATCGGAAAATTTGAGTTTCTATGAAATAAAAGCCGATAAGCAACCCATTGGGGCCTACGTAGATCGGAAACACAAGCAATTTACCAACCATCAGATACAGTTACACTCCGGCGATACCTTTTACATTTTCACCGACGGTTATGCCGATCAATTCGGAGGGCCCAAAGGAAAGAAATTCAAGTACTTGCCCTTAAAGCGGTTGTTGATGGAGCTTTCTTCCCAAACTATGGCAGAACAACAAAAATCCCTTTCAGAAGCCTTCGATTCTTGGAAAGGTGACCTGGATCAGGTAGATGATGTTTGTATGCTTGGCGTTCGGGTTCCTTAATATCTTGTGCTGATTCTTTGTAGCTTTATGCCAAAGCTTTACCAATGAAACGTTTCCTCCTATTTCTTTCGCTTTTAAGTTGTTCAGGTGCTACATGGGCCCAATCAGTGGACAGTACGGCCTATGACAACATGCTGCTCGATCTGCTTTCGCATACAGTAAAAGAGGTAGCGGTGAACCAATGCCCACAAGATGGATCGGTCGTTTATGTAGACAGCCGGGAGAAGAAAGAATACCAGGTAAGTCACATCAAAGGTGCGGTTTGGGTAGGTTACGACAATTTTGACGCCTCCCGAATGGGCGATGTTGCTAAAGACACCCCCATTGTGGTGTATTGCTCGGTGGGCTACCGCAGCGAAAAAATTGCTGAAAAGCTGCGAGACATGGGCTATACCAATGTGTCTAACCTCTACGGAGGCATCTTTGAATGGGTAAACCAGGGACAAACGGTATACAACAACAACCAGCCCACCAAAGCTGTGCATGCCTATGACAAAAACTGGGGGCAATGGCTAAACCGAGGGAAAAAAGTATACTAACACCCGAAGAGCCACTCGAACTTCAGGTAGAACTTGCCTTGGAAGACTACTTGGCTTTCATGAACTACCACCATTTAGGGCGTCCTGAAAAAAGAAAGCAGAGCAGAAAAAGAAAGGTAATTTTTGCCACAACCTTTATCCTTTTACTTTTTGTGCTAATGGTGGGGCTGAAACAGAATTGGTTCGCTTTCTTCATCAGCTCGGGATTTATCTTATTGTTTTATTGGGTAATTCTGGACTATCTCGTCAAAGGCAATTTATTGCAGCAGGCAAAGCAAATGGCTTACGGCAGCACAAAAAATCCCATGCTGCGCCCCTTCACCTATCGGCTGTCCCCTTCCCATCTTCACGTTGAAGAAGAATTGTCAAAAACCGAGATCAGCTGGAAGCTTTTAGAGCATATGGAACAGGGTTTAAATCATTTTTTCTCTACTATGGTACGGTCCAAGCCTTCATTGTTCCTCACCGGGTTTTCGACTCTTCTGAAGCTCGGGACGCCTTTGCTGAAAAGGTTTTCCAGTACATGAACCGTGCTCAGCTTTAGATTGATTTCGCAAAAGGAAATAAATCTAAATTCAGTTTTTCCAAACTTTTATTTGGTCGAAAGCAATATTTCGGAATAAGCTACCGTTTTTATCTCGAAGCAAACGCAACAACCGCTGTTTTCAAGTAGTCAGTAAACCAACAGCAAGTTGCCCGCCTTAACCGGCAAAAACAGGAAGCAAATGAATATCAGGTTATCGAATTTCCCCGTACTTCGGTTGCTATTTCAGGCACCCATCCCCGAACTACCCATTTTAACTTTTTTCCCTCCGAATCAGCCCCATATTTCCCTCCGGAGCTGTCTACCAACACCAATTTGAGCCATAGGAACCCCGTTACAGGCCAATTCCCCCGGCCTGGGGTTCCTTCTTTTTCAACCCTTCTTTTCTTAAAAAGCATTTAGGCGACACCTAAAACGATGTGTGTCTGAGCGCCACCGCAGGATTTTGTTCTGTTTCCTTCATTTGAGGCGAGGGAGATTATAGAACACTTCGTCACCCTGCGGTGGCGTATTTTTTTGGACCATTCCCACCTACAAGTATATAAGCCGTGACAAATGAGTGACGATTTAGTGGTCCAGGCAGGCGGGCTTTTTCCTAATATTGGCCGCTAAATTCTAATCACAATTATGAAAAAGCTTGCTTTTTGCCCATTCAAGGTTCTTTTCATCAGTTTCCTTGTCTTTAGCATTTCTCCGCTTAGTGCCCAGAAAGTAGACTCTTTGCAACTGCAAGAAGTCACTGTCTTCGGTTCTCAACTTGATTTGCAACCAGAACAAACCGGCCGAAATACTACCGTGATTCCTGGTCGGCAGATCTCAGAACTTCCCGTCAACTCTTTCGACGAGTTGTTGTGGTATTTGCCTTCCCTCGAAGTTCAGGCCCGGGGTGGATTTGGGTCCCAATCAGATATTTCATTACGGGGTAGCACCTTCAATCAAGTACTTATTTTGATCGACGGTATGCGGGTGAACGATCCCTTAACCGGACACTTCAATGGTTATTTGCCGGTAGCACCGGGTGAAATCTACCAAATTGAGATCATTCGTGGACCAGCCTCCGCCATTTATGGCCCTGACGCAGTAGGCGGGGTTATCAACATTGTTACTTATGCCTTTGCTGCTCCCGACACTGGATCGGCTACCGGGATTGAGTTGGGACTCACTGCCGGGGAATACGATTTTGTGAGTGGCCAAAGTGGTTTTCACCTGCGCAAGGGGAAATTTCACCTCAGTGGAGGTACTTTGCTCAACCAAAGCAATGGCCAAAGGTTGCCAGAAGACACCCTGAGAAGTGAATTCAACCTACAAACCTATTCGCTGGGGGCCAGCTTTAAGCCCAATGAAAAATGGCAGTTTTCTGCTCGTGGTGGTTGGGATTACCGCGATTTTAATGCGGTTTATTATTACACCCGCAGCACCTTTGACCGATCGCGCGAAACCGTGAGGCGCGGCTGGGCACAAGGAACCGCCCGTTTTCGACCCAACAAATCGATGCAAACTTTGCTCCAGGCATCCTACCAATGGAACCAGGATTCCTTCCTCTTCAACCCTGCGTTTACGGGCAACAACCACACCTCTCAACTTATTTCCAGCCGTTTGACCCAACGCGTTCGCGTAATGGACAACCTGGAAATTCAATTAGGAGCCGAGGCAAACCAACGCACCATTGAAAGCAACGACCGTGGCAACCACGATACGTTCCATTGGGGTAGTTTTTTACAAGGACATTACACCCCGATTGCGGGAATTTCCGTGGTTCCTGCCATACGGGTAGACCAGGATGATGCCTACGGCTTAGAATTCTCCCCGCAAGTCAACCTTTCCTGGAATCGGCCGAAAATTGTTTACCGAGCGGCCGCCGGTCGGGCCATTCGCGCAGCAGATTTTACCGAGCGCTTTGTTTCCAACAACCTTCCGGGACCACTGCCCTCTAACCGGAACTACGGAAATCCCGACCTGGAAGCAGAACGGAGTTGGAGTGGCGAACTGGGTGCTGACATTACCCTTCTCCCCTGGCTTACGCTCAAATCTACCGGGTTCTATCGTCAATCCACCGATTTGATCGACTTTGCCTTGACTCCTGCCAGTGCGATTCCCAATGGAGATAATCTGGACCCCGATGGCGAGTACTTTTACACCACCAACTTGAGTGAATTGGCCACTTATGGGATGGAAAATGAATTGTGGATTCAAAAGAAAATCGGCGATTTGAAGTTGCAATCGGTAGTAGGGTATTCCCGCATCATCACCGATGAACAAAAGGATGTGAATTCCAAGTACGTGGCCAATCATGCCGGCCATGCCATATCGGGCAACCTAACGATAGGGTATAAAAATGCAGGTTTGAGTCTCACTGGCAGGTACAAAAACCGGGATTCAGACGATGCGGAAGCCATCAACCGGGAGTTAAAAACCGATTACCACGTTTGGAACCTCAAGGTAAGTTATCAGGTGTGGAAACAGTTTCAAGTGCACGCCACGGTACTCAACCTGTTGGATGAACAGTATTCGGATATTTTGGGTGCGTCTATGCCACGCCGGTGGTCCATGGGTGGCATCACCTGGAGGCTTAATTAATCATTTCCATTGCTCATGTTTTCCACAACGGAGTTCTAAAAAGTTTAGCATTATGAACCAAAGCAATGGTAGTTTCGTACTATCATTGCTTTGCTGTTTTATACTTACCCCAACAAAATCTCCTTACCTTTTCCAATACATTGCTACAAATACGTCATTATATACGTATAAATACGGTGTGAAAAGTGGCATTTCATTTCCACATTTAAGTACTCTGTCGAATTTTTTTCTTGAAAAAAGGCCACTCATAACAGTTCCGAGCCACCCTTTCAACAGATTTGTTTTTTCAAAAAAGTCAAGACATAAAAAAAAGGCTTCCCTCAGTACTTTTACGTCATAGAACAGCGCCCCGTCCTCCTCCCCGAACTTTCGCTGTTCGATTTGATTTATTGACGTTTCTGTGGCTTTTGCCACTCATCTGAATGTACGATAACGCATATTTAATTAGCCCCAGTCGAAAGACTCCTTGCGGAACATCAACAATGCTTCCCCATTTCGCAAGCACAAGACAACCCACAGGCGACCTGCTCACGACAATCTCTTGCCCACTCTTCGGGATTGCCAAAGCACATCAATAAAAAATTGAGCCCCAAGCCATTTTCCTGAATGTGGGTTGTCTTTTTACTGCCCTTATCCGTTAAAACGTCAGGGCTTATTTAGACCAGATGTTGTACTTGAGAATGCAAAAGATGGCTCTGAATCCATCTTTCCAATTGATCTTTTTCCCTTCGGCGTAGGTTCTGCCATAATAAGAAACACCAATCTCGTAGATTCTAACTTTGGGTATCCGACTGATTTTGGCAGTCACCTCCGGCTCAAAACCAAAACGTTTTTCGCGAAGCTCGAGGCCCTTCAACAAATCCGCACGAAACAGCTTGTAGCAGGTTTCCATGTCGGTGAGGTTGAGGTTGGTAAACATGTTGGAAAGAAAGGTGAGAATCTTATTTCCGATAGAATGCCAGAAAAATAATATTCGACGCGGGTGTCCACCCATGAAGCGAGAGCCATAAACCACATCTGCAAATCCTTCTAAAACAGGCTTCAATAGCAGGTTAAACTCCCTTGGATCATATTCCAGATCGGCATCCTGCACGATGATATAATCGCCGGACGCCAATTGAATGCCGGTATGCAGGGCAGCTCCTTTGCCCCGGTTTTGTGGATGCTTGGTGTAAGATATATCTACCGAGGGGAAGGCTTTTCTAAAACGCATCACTTCATTTTCAGTACCATCGCTGGAAGCATCATTGACGACCACCAATTCCATCGTTACATTCCCAATCAACTCAACACTCTTGAGTTTCTCCAGTACCTGGTAAATGGTCGCCTCTTCGTTGTAGGCTGGAACCAAAACGGACAGTTTAATCATCAATTATTTTATTGAAGCCCCCAAATGTAAGAAAATGAAACTGACCCATCGATTGAACTAAAATCGGCGAATATCCTGAGCCATAAAGGTCCAGGAGGGCGTTTCCAACTCCTCGCCAAAGTGGATGGAATACCAGGGAGAACTACCGGGTTCATTGAGGTTGCGCACAATGTGGATACTTTGTGCTGGCATATAACTCTGTGAAAGTAAAAATACCTTGTCCCGGGTGGTGGGATTATAGGCTACATCCACAACCAACATGGCATGCCCATACGGATTACCCGTTTGAACAAATACATCACCGGGTTCCATATTTTGCAGGTCTGCAAGGCCTTGCATTTGCCCATGAAGCGAACGGGTATTCGCGTAGGCAAACACATAATCCATGTATTTCCTAAATTTTTCTGGCGAGCGATCGTTTTGGGCATAATCCAACCAGCGGCTGGTAGAACCATTGGCAAAATCAAATCCAATGGCTGCCTCCTGTCCTGATTGATACAGGTATTCTCCACGCAAGCGCATTACTGCATCCGCGCACTGTTGCAGGTCCCTTTTCCCTACATCGATGTCTAAAACTGCATAATGCTTCCGCTGATTGCCTTTTTTTTCACCCGTATACAGGTAGACTGTATTGTCAATGGTATTGAGTGGAAAAGACCTTAAAAAACTTCCAAAAGAGCCTTGGTCTACTTCTATCCGTTGGTATCCTTCCGGTACAGGGATTGCTCCAATGGTGGCTGGCAACTCTTGCGGATCAATTTGCGGGTTTACCCATCCGTAGCCGCCAAGACCAAAAATGGCGATCCCCAAAAAAGCTATTGGTTTCCAGAATAAACGGATTGGTTTAGCCACCATAATAGCTTGCAACCCAACCGTAGAATGCTTTCACTTTGGCTTCATTATCGGCAACCCATGTCCGTGCTTCGGCTTCTTTTTCGTCTCCCGAGTTGATGAGGTTACATAAGGTTTCGACGTGTCCTTCTGCTTTGAGTTGGACAAAAAACGGAGCGTAATGCTCCCAAAAAAAGCCTTTGTTTTTCTTGTCGGTATTGAGCACATCGAAGACCATACTAAACTGCTTGGCCAATTTCTCCGGGTTGGAGAGTGGCTCAGCACCTTCTTCCATGGCCAATGCGGATGAAAAAGACAACAACAACTCTACCGCCTTAAAGTCATTTTCCTTCTCCTTTTCGTCTAAAGAATTGGCATCGATGTTGATTGTGATTTGATTTTCTCCATTTTTGGTCACATTGGAAGCCATCCGTTGGTAGAGCACCGGTAAAAAACGGTTGGCCCGTTCTCCTTCTGGCGACAACAACAAAAAGTGAGTCATGGCCAAAATGGTAGGAATACGGTTTCCGCTTTGATCGGCCACAATGGCCATATAATAATGAGAAGAGGTGTGTAGGGGATTGATGGTCAGTGCCTTTTCAAAAGCCTTTTGTGCATTTTCCATGTCGGAAGAACGCAGGTAGGTCACCCCCATGTTGAACGGCAACAAGTAGGAATCTGGTGCTTTTTTCATTCCCTCTTTGTAAACCTTGATGGCTTCTTTGGTATTCTCTGTTTGATCGAGGCAATTGCCGTAAAGCGTATAGAGGCCTTCGAGCTTATCGCTCTTTTTGTGTTTGGCAATCGTTTGTTTGCAAACCGAAATGGCCTTGCTACAATCTCCTTTGGCCTGATGACTCAACGCCAGTTCATACCAGGCTAATACATTGTCGGGATCTATTTCGAGGGCAGCTTCGTACTTGGCAATGGCTCCATCATAATCGCCTTTATCGTGTAGGGCAATTCCATCCTTTAACAGGGTTTTGGCATCACCAATTTGAGCCATCAGTCCACTTGGAAGAAGGAACAGACAACACACGAAAAGACCTAATTTAAGAGAGATTCTGGGGCGCATGCATTCGGGATTTTGATTCCCGTCCAAGGTAAAAATTTATTTCTGCCTTTGGGTTTACTCCAAGGGTAGAAATCACCAGCCGGGCGTGAATAATCGGCGGGCTCCGTTGATGCCACAATGCTGATACCGATCGTAGGCATTGGCCGCCCTTTCGCAAATCGCATCTGGCGTTTCATTCCACACCCAACCTTGCAAAACAGCTTCTAATACATAAGCTTCCGGGGCCATCAGGCCGGTGGTGAGCAACACCGACCGAGCTCCTCCCCGCTGTAGCGGATCGGAAAAATAATCTTTACTGACACAACAAATGGCCATTGCATCGGCTCTACGATTTTCTTTGGCTACCGGATACTCTTCTAACTGAAAATCCATCAACCCATTGTGTCCCAGGTAAATGACCAAATTGGCGCTACCGCCAATACCGACTGTACCTTGCTGTTCTGTGGCCAAAACATCGGCATCGTATCCGGCTACGTAACGAAAATAGTCGAAGGTAGCCTGGGCAATGTGCTGCCCGTCGTAGGCGTCTGCCACCATAAAAACAGCCTCATCTACATGCTTGAAAACTAGTCGTTCTAAGACCGGCCCCTCAGAAAGTTTCTCCTTGGTCAGTAATTCCCAATCTCCGCTATTGCTAAAAAAGGTGCGCACTCCATACATGGCTCCCCAATACAAGTTGCTGCTGGGATTCTGTCCGTTGCCAAGGTGGTCGGGCACGGGCACAATGCCCTGGTAATAGTTGTCGGCAAGCGCCACCAAGACATGAATAGTGCGAGGTTCTTGCGCCTTTCCGGCGAAAATCAAGGCCCAAAGAGCGAATAGTAGAAGGGTGATTTTGCGGGTCATATATTGTGAAATACCAACATGCGTATAAGTAACCGCTTTCGAAACAAAAAATTTTATAGCGTGAACAATTGCTACTTCGAGCCCACCTACTCTTCAAGTATGGTTAAACGTCCAATGCCTAAAATTTCATTGGACGTAGTTACACGATACAGGTAGGTGCCGGAAGGCAACTCCTTCAACAGCACCGTGGTTGGCAAGTTCAAGCCTTGCGCCTGGTAAAGCAATTGCCCTTGAAGGTTGTAGAGGTACAATGCCACTGCCGATTCGGGTTTAGAGGTCCGCAATTGCAAGGCTCCTCGGGTAGGGTTAGGATATACCGTTAAGGCTGCCCTGTTCACTACCGGAGAAGTGGTTGAACTTAGGTTGACTTCTACCGTTTGCTGGGTGGTATCGCTACCACAGGAGTTGAAAACCACTTGCAACACGGTAAAACTGCCATTGTTGGCATACGTATATACCGGATTGGCCTGGTTGGAGGTGTTGCCATCACCAAAGTCCCAAAACCATTGGGTAGCTCCCTGGCCTTGATCACTAAAAGCTACCAGGCCTCCATTCATCAATGCCGAAAAGCCAGCAGTAGGTGGAGCCTCTACCGTTACCAATTGAGCATCGATGGCATTGCCGCAAGCGTTGATTACTTCTACCCAGTAATTTCCGGTTTGCTGTACGGTGAGATTAGCGGTGGTATCGCCCGTTGACCATAAATAACTGGCTCCGGGAAAGGTGCCGGGTGTGAGTACCGCCTGATTACAAACTACGGTATCGGCTCCAAGTTCTACCAACAAAGCACTGTCGATGTATACCTGAACGGTATCGGATAGGTTGGCGCAAAGGTTGGACACCGCAAGGGTATAGGTTCCTGAAGAAGCAATGGTGACAACTTGGGTGGTGTCTCCACTGCTCCATTGATAGTCGCTTCCAAGGTTACCCGCATCCAGCATAACCGTGCCTCCGCATTGCCTGATCTGCTCGGGTAATACGGCCACAGGAGCAGGCTGATTGGTAATAGAAATGGTATCGATGGCCACGCAAGCCGAAGAGAGCTCGGTGACAGAAACGGCATAGGTACCGGTGGCGACTACCTGAATGGAAGCCGTAGTATCCCCGGTCGACCACTGGTAGGTATTCCCTACTCCCGCATTCAAAACGATTGGAAACGAAGGACAAATCACGGTGTCGTTGCCCAAATTCACCGAAACAGCCGATCTGATGCCCACTGCGGGGAGGCGTTCGCTGGTACAATCGCCATTGGGGTTGAAACCATGGTGATAGAAGACCTCACCGTTCCAATTGCGTGGAAAAAAGGTATTGCTAAAGTTGTGACTGATGCCACTACCAGTAAGAATACTCAATTCACCGGAGGAGAAACTCCCGGTGGAACCATTGCTGAGGTAAGAGAGATTGGACGAGGGATTGGCCATTTGCAGGTAGATGCCCATGGTATCGCCCGGCAGCAAGGTGAGCGGTACGGTAACGATGCGCACGGGTTCATCTGGGTCGGTGACTTGAACGGTATCGATACCGGCAAGGGTCCAAGCCAAACCGTTGCCTTCAAACCCCTGATAGCTACCGCTTTTGTAGTACCATTCTACTGCCTGGCTACCCAAAGAGTTGACTTTCAATGCTAAACTATCGATCACCAAACTGTCCTGCGCCACCAAATCAAACATGCACCCATTCCAGTTGATATTGGAGTTAAAGGTGGTCAACACATTTCCCCTAAAAAACAAATCTCCACGAACGGCCTGCGCATACGCACTTACTGGACCGTTTCCGGGAGGAAGCGCCAAAACCGAGCCGAAACCCAACAGGCTACCACCGGACAACGAGTCGTACCACAATACGGTGTCTTGAGTGGACGTATTGGCCTGCAAGAAAAAGGAATCTCCCTGGCAGGCGAAGGTAGAATCTGTGGTTAAAGAAGGATGTCCATTAAAAAGGTCTTGACGGGTAGCGGTATCGTTCAAAGGAGTGGTATCTCCTGGCATCACGAGATAGGCCTTCATTTGATAGTTGCCTCCTGAATAGGTATTGAGTATAAAATTCAAGGTATCCAGGCTACAAGAAGACAGGCCTCCTAAAAGGGTATCGGTGAACAACTGCGTTCCACTTCCGGAATTCACCTCCACCTCCAAGGGTAAATTGTAAAGGGCATCACTGCCCAAATTGCCCACCACAACGTGGTAGAGGCTGGCGCTATCGCCACAAACACTGGAGTTGGCCAGTGCGAAATCTAAAATGCCCAGGTTGGGGCCGTTAAAGGCCGCAGTATCCAACAAAGCACCGGGTAAATTGGCTTGCTTCACCACCTCAAATAACAGTCCGTGACCAGCATCGTTGAGGTGCACACCATCCCCGGAATCAAACGCCGGATCGATGGTGTTGCTGAGGTTGGCAGCTCCACTCCAAAAGTCGAGGGCCATGTTGCCAAATTGGATCAAAATGCTGTCGCGCACTTCCAGTTGAATTTGAATCGCGGCAGGTCCAAAATTTCGAGGTTGGGTGGTACATACCCAAACGGGTACACTTTGGGCCACTCCCTCATTGTACATCGCGATGAAATTGCTCATCTGCTCTACCGTGCCATATCCCGATGCGGCATCGTTGGAAGGTAAATTGATAATGATGGCATCTGGGTTGAGGGAAAGGGCCTTGGTGATGTTGCGTGCTGTATCGGGCAAAGGACGGTTCATCGGCGGCACAAATGCAGAGGGCATGAGCCGGTAAGTGTTGTAGCCACCCTGGGCCAGGTTGATGACCTCGTTGGCTGGCTGAATGGAATCTAAAAAAGTACGGTAACGGTTGACCCAGGCATTAGCCGGATTGGAAGCACCGGTTCCGGCTGCGGTGGACGACCCGATGACCACAATTCGAAAACTATCGTTGGCCAAACAGGGATTGGGTTGAGTTTGCCCTTGTGCATAAATAGTCCATAAAAGGCCTAACAAAATGGAGATCAGTGCTTTCATCCGGGGGAGGTATTCTCCCAAAGATAACAAAGCGTCTCAAAATCAGGAGCGTAGAATCAAAAGTACTACCCTACGGTTGAGCTGGTGCAGGGCTTCTTTTTCCGCATCTGTAGCAGCCGCTGCAATTTGTTGGTCTGTGACCAATGGCTCGCTTTCACCGTATCCCATTGGCATCATTCTTTTCAGTGGTACTCCCAAATCGTGCAGGTGCTCGACCACCGCCTTTGCCCTTTTTTGGGAGATCACCATGCAAGCCCGGTCGCCTCCTCTTGTATCGGTATGCACCCCGATTTCGATGGTAACAGTCGGGTTGTTTTTCATGAAGGTGGCGATGGCCTGAAGTACGGAATCGGTTGGCACATCATTGCCGTATAAGTCTTTGCCTAACCACAAGCGAGGCGACAAATCAAAAAGAATGTCACGGGTGGTATAGCTACCGCTTACTACACCAGTGTCGGTGAGCAAAAAGGTACTGTCGGACTGGGAAAACCCGCGGCCTGCCCAGAGAATAAAAACAAGAATAATGAGGTGT
Source organism: uncultured Flavobacteriales bacterium (assembly GCA_937899835.1). Lineage (GTDB taxonomy): Bacteria > Bacteroidota > Bacteroidia > Flavobacteriales_G > Salibacteraceae > CALCCE01. The sequence continues at coordinate 52,920 of CALCCE010000023.1, forward strand.
TTCATGCCTTTTTTGGAGGCATAATCCACCGGTTCTAAAAAGTCACGCTCAAGAGGCAGCTAAGTCGCGCAGCGCTTTGCTGATGACTTTTTTGCGGGCCATCAATTCGTCTCGTTGTGCCTTGCTTCGATCAATCTTCTCATACACTTCCTTCACCAAGGGATTATCACCTTTGGCGTTGGCAAAGAAACCAAGGTTGTTTTCGTACTGATTGATGGTTTCGTCCAGCTTTTTGATTTTGTCCCGGAGTTGACGTTGCTCACGTACCAGTTCTGATTCTGCTTCTTCCGATCCACTCAAACGGTCCACTTTTTCGCGGAAACGCAGGTCGGCTAGTTTTTTTCGATCCATGCCCAATTGTTGGTACAAGGCTTCCAGGGCTTTACTGAACTCTGCACCTACCTCGTTGCGCACCTTGTTGGGAACCGGACCAATAGCCGACCACTTGCTGCTGAAACCACGAATGGTTTCCATCTTGGCATCGTGTTCTCCTTCCAGCTTCACTTCCGCCATGGAAGCTATCAGTTCTTTTTTGGCTTTCAGGTTGTTGTTTTGGCGCTCGTCCATGCCGCCATAGAAAGCCTTTTTGGCACTAAAAAAGTGATCGCAAGCTTCCCGGAATTGCTTCCAGAGCTTCTGCTCGTCTCGCTGCTGGGTGGCGCCCACTTTTTTCCAGGCCTGCTGCAGGTCGATGATGGCTTTGGTGGTCGACTGCCAATCGGTGCTGTCTTTTAAAGCAATGGCCTGGTCAATGAGCTTGCGTTTGGCGGTTTTGTTTTGCTTAAAAGTCTCTTTGGCAGCATCAAAAAACGATTTTTTGGCTTCAAAAAAGCGATCGCAAGCTTCGCGAAAACGCTGCCACACCACCTCATTCTTCTTCTTTGGCGCGAACCCTACGGTACGCCATTCCTTTTGCAATTCAAGAATTTTGTTGGTCGCCTCTTGCCATTGCTTGGCTGCTTTGGGCACTTCGGCCATCAAGGCTTCGGCCTGCTCACAGAGTTGATTCTTTTTGTCCAGGTTTTGCTTTTGCTGGTCGCGCAGCTGCCCGTAGTGTTCTCTTATTTTCTGGTATACGGTAGAGGTAGCTTCCCGAAACTGGTCGCGAATTTCTTCCCACTTTTCGCGAAACGTGGGCCCTATCTCATCCCAATCGGTTTGATAGGTGCGCACCTGCGCCTCCATTTGGCGAATGTTGTCTGATTTGGCCAACTCTTGCATTTGGATCACCAACCCCATCTTTAGGGCGAGATTTCGGTTGAGGTCGTGCTCCTGCAGTTGCTTGTAGATGTTGATGTTGTAGAAGAAAAGCTCAATCTCACGGCTGTAAAGGGCCTGTATTTCTTTGTATTTCTTATTGGCCACCGGGCCAGTGTTTTTCCACTTTTCCTGCAAGTCGCGAAACACCTGAAAGGCGCGGCCAATGTTTTCCTCTTCTTTGTTGAGGGTAGCCAAACTGTCGATGATCTCTTTCTTGGTAACGAGATTTTCGGCTTCGGCCTGAGCTTTTTCTTCGTCCCGTTTCCTCTTGCGTTCCTTGATCTCGGCCACCAACTCTTTGTAGCGGCTATCTGCCGGATCGGTAGGCATTACAAAATCGATGGACTCTCCCCTATCGGCTAGGAATTTTTCCCGTGCGCTTTGACGGGCTTCGCGGTCGGCTTGCGTCCATTGCTCCTGCAATTCTTCCAGTGCATCAAGCGTGGCATCCAGGTCTTCGCCTTTGGCCAACTCTTCCAGACGTTCAATCAGCTCGGATTTCATGAAAATGTAGTTGATGTAATTGGGTTCTTCGTGAAAAAGAGATACAAAAATACCGTTAACCGGCTGTTTAGAAAAGATGGATTGAAAATTTGAGCTATTGTTAACCTTAGTTTGTGCCTAACGCAGAAATAAGGGCCGTTTTAGCAAAGTACCATTGAGGTTTACGCGCACCAAATAGATGCCTTCCGGATACATTTCCATGTTGATAACGGTTTCTACTCCGGTTAACCGGCGTTGGACCAAAAGGGTTTGCCCAGCCTTGTCAAAAACAGCAATAATGGCATCTGGCGACCAATCTTCGTTGTCAACCTTCAAGGTAATGATCTTTCCGGCGGCAAACAGTTTGGCATCACGAATGCGCACCTTGGGGTAATATCGATCATCGGGCGGTGGGGCCTCGGCTTTTGGTATGGGCGGTAGTTCCTGATCGGTTTTTGCTTTTTCAGTGGAAACGGTATTGGGGGTGGGTAACGGAGGGTTTTCCAACATCACCACGGGCGGACGCGTCAACTGCATTGGAGCAGAAACGGTATATCCCGGTTGTAGCCTCGACCCGGGGCGTGGCTTACTCCATACTACTAGGCAATAGCTCCGGTTTTCTTCAATCGCTTCGCCAAACAAATCGGGCAAATTGGCCGGTAATTCGGTCCCCAGATCGCGCCCCTCGGGCACCAAGGTGAGGTAACGCAGTCGACTTTCGGGCATGAGGAGGTAATTGAGGTTGGCATCTGCCGGTGCCACGCTTACCCGGTATTCGAAAATGCCTGACTCATCCTCGGCGGGTAAAAAGTGCAGGTAAAAATCACTTGCATTGCCTGCATCTCCCACATCGGCAAGGTAGATGTTGGGCACGGTAGGCACCATAGGGCGCGTTGCTCCACGGTCTCCGGCTGCAATGGGTTTGTCCCGGGTGGTCTCAAAAGCATACCCGGTAACCACGAAAGCGTCTTCCGATTCGCGCAGTTCTACTTCTACCCAGGCATAATGTGCTCCATTATCCAATAAGAGTCGGCAAGCCAAATAGCCTTTCACAGTTTGAGGGGCATTGACTTCCGGCGATGAAAACCGCACGCTTTCACCCCCACCAGATATCCAATCTTCCAAAGAGGCATCAATGGTCGTACCTGCTTGCACCAACCGGGGTTCCACTAAGCCATCTTTTAATTTTCCGGCCACGGCATGCCCATCGAAAGTGCTTACCCGAAAGGTATTTTGCCGCAAGGGAACAAACAACCACAGCGCCAGATCGGCTTTGTTGTTTTGGTCCACATCAATCAAAAAGCGACTCAACGGACGGTTCTCAAAATGCGGAGGTTGTAAGGGGACGTAAATCACCTCCGCCCAAACCGGTAAGGCAAGCATACCAAAAAGGAAAAGGCAAAATAGACGGATCAAAGGGGCAGCCATTGGTGGGATAAACGCTAAAACTATTGAATTATTCGCCTTTAGCAACGGATTCCGGCCGATTGAAAATGGCGTCTCTCATCCCTTGGTTGCGCTGGTTGCTAATGTTGAGCAACAATACCCCGAGCACAAAAAAGCCAATGCACAGCATGGAAAGGTTAAGCAAGCCCAAAGCAATGGTACTGGTCCAGCCAGTGATGGCAGTTCCAGCAATGAATTTTTGATACAACACATTGCCCATGGCCAATATAAACAACCCAAAAACGGCGATAAACAGCTTTAAAAAGACAAAAAGAAGGTCTTCGGCATATTCTACAAAGGATTTAAAGGCATGATAAAGCAACCCCTGAAGGTTCATTTTAGATTGCCCTTGCAGCCGGGGATCGCGGTCCCAGGTCACCGCCATTCTACTGGCTTTTTGTCGTGATAGAAAAGCCGGAAAATGGATGTAGGAACTAAAAACGGCATTTTCCAACACCTTGCGGTGAATCATGCAATAGTTGCCAAAGTTCATTTGCTTGCCTGTGATGGCCCGAAAGAGGATGCGGTAGAAACGATAGAACAAACGAAAGGAAAGACTCTCGTTGCGCTTGCCTCTTTTTACGTGTACGATCTCTGCATCCGAATGTTGAATCATCTCTAAAATGGCTTTGGGGTTGTCTTCCCCGTCGGAATCCATTATGATGAAATGATCGGTTGGCAAGGTCTTGGCAGCCAACATGCCTTGATAGATGGCTTGTTGGTGCCCTACATTGAAACGCAAGGTTACCGGATGTTTACTCAAGTTCCTGGCCTTGAACTCAAATGCCAGCAAAAGGTTCAAAGTGTTGTCGGCCGAGCAATCGTCTACCACCACCACATGAAAGTGTGTATCATTTCCTCCCAGGTGGTTTTCCAGCTGTTCCAAAAACCGGATCAGGGTGGTGTTTTCGTTATAAGCGGGCGTAATGATTGCTACGGAAGCAGGAGTAGAACTCATGTGGATGGAGAATGGCGCTTTTGGGTGGGGTAAAAATAAAGATTTAAGCCTTGCCAGTCCTCGAAGTAGCTTCCCTCATCGGATTTCGATGCTTTGAGTGCTCATTTGATGGACAGCACTTTCCCCAGGCGGTTGCACAATCACTCCTAAGGTATAGCTTCCCGGGGGAAGAAAGCGTTTTTTAATCTCCAACAAGAACCCCGAGGTGTCGTAATTAAAGCCAGTATTAAAGTAGGCGGTTACGTCTTGGCGCAACATAGAAATGGTTTCGGTCACCAGGTGCCCTTGGTCGCTGCTCCACACCACTTGTACCTCTCTTTCGGTCGCATCCCGGTCCATAAACATGGCCCAGCCACTGATTTTAATGCGATCGTTCAGGTCCGTCACGGTTTCTAAATTGGCACGCAATCGTCCATCGCCTGCGGGAGGCAACTGTTCCAACTTGCGCGGTCGAAACTCAGGCACCACCGTCAGTTCTTCCATATCGGGAAACTGATAGAAAATCGTATCTCCGGTAGCTTTACGAATGGCCATGCCCAAAGCGTATACCCCTGCCGGTAGGTGGTGGGTATACACATAAGAATCGAAACCTGCCTGATCCAGGTTTTCGGCTTCAAAAAAACCGGTAACGTCTTTGCGTTCCGTAGATCGAACGGCCGCAAGGTAATTGCCAGTATGGTTGCTGAGGACCGCGAAAGTGGTATCTCCTTGATTGTTGGAGGTGCCGTTGGCAAAAGCCCAGCCTTGTAGCTGTATCACCCGGTTGGTATATCCAAAGCTTTCTAAATTATAACGAAAGGAGGCACTGTCCGATGCAGGTAAGGTCGCCGGAGCCCAATTCCCATGTCGGGCCAAAGCGTGGTATACCGAATCTACTTGGTGGGCATTGCTATCGGCCGTCGTATAGCTTACTTCCTGATTTCGAGAATCGTAGAGGTAATAATATCCATCCAAATAGCCTAAAATCAGTTTGCGGTTGAACAACAGCGGTTCAAAGGGCAACAAGTGCTCTTGGGTGGTAATGAAAAGTTCGTTAGAGTCCAACACCTCTTTCCCTAATCGCATCTGAAGTGTATCTAAATACTGGCGATTGATGCCCGTAGTTTCGCGCGCAACATAACCCATGGCAATGGGCTTTTCCTGTTGGAGCATTAGGAAGCAAAGGTCTTGGTAATCGCTCGGGTACAACAAATCGTTTTTATGGGGTGGATAAGTAATCACGCGGTCAAAGGGGGCTACCAGTTCGGCCCAGGCTTCATCATTTAGTGGAGCTGGCGAATAGGCGCCATATCCCAAATCTTTGCTGAAGAAAAGTTGGGTATCGTAAAACTGAACACTACAAATGACTCCCAGGGTAATCAGTTTCGCAACCGTAGGCAGCTTCCAACGGCTGAGACCGATCAAAGCTCCCAACAACAACACATAGTACAACAGCCAGATAAACCGTCCACTGGCCCGAAAAATGCTCCCCAGTTTTTGTAGCGCCTCGGGGATAGGCACTTCTACCAATAGTCGATCGCCCCAGGTAAGTTGATGGGTGATGGCAAAAACAGCATATCCCCCAACCAGCGGCAACAACAACCAGAGCGGTTTTGGTAATCCTTGTTTTTTCAAAATCCAACGGAACGACCAATAACTGCACCCCACCAGTAAGAGTAGCATACCACCGAGGCCCAGGTAAGCATATCCTTCGTATTGTAAAGGACTATGGTACGGCAGGTGCTCAAAAAGGAAGGAATAACCGGCTGAATTGATGAAGGCATTGAGGTTGGTGCTGTACAAGCCATAGCTGTTGGCTACTTCCATGCTCACTTCATTGTTGAAACTGAGCATGCCCAGCACCATCCATGATAGCACTACACTGCCCATGGAGATGATGACGAAGCCACCCGCTTTCCACCAAGGGAGCAAGCGATCAATAAAGGCGTGGCGCAGTGGCAAAATGAGGTTGAAGCCTACTACAAACAAAAACAAGTAGGGATTGATAAGGGCCGCAATCACCACCAGCCCAATCTGTTTCCAATTGCATTGCATCACACTTGCTTTCGCAACTGGCCGTAAGTAATAGTACAAAGAAGCCAACAGCAACCAATGAGCGGTAGTGGCTGGGTGGATTCCGCGATAGAATAACAAGGGATTTAATCCAACGAAAATGGCTGCCAAAATGAGGAGTGGCCCTGCTACCCGGTAGTGTTTGAGCAGACGAATGGTGAATGCACCAGTAAGCAAATGACTGGTGAGAATATAGGCGCCCAAATACTGAAAAGTACCGGGAAGCAATCCGGAAAACACCTTGAAAAACAGCGCCAACAGCGGGATGGAATCCATATATCCTACGTTGGTTCCCGCCGGATAATTGATGTCTTCAATGGTGCCCAAGGGAAACTGCCAGGGGGCATCGCGAAAGTAGGCCCATCCCAAATAGTGTTGCCCCCAGTCGTGGTACACCTCCATGAGCCATTGAATGTTGGTGGGATCAATCACCGCCAGTCCATAACTCCAATGAAAGCCCAGCAAAATTCCCAAAAGGGAAATGCCATACACCCACCGGTCTGAAAGGTTGCGCATCATCTGTTTAGGAAGAGGATTGATGTGTTTAGGTAGTCTGGGGCATAGAAAACACAACTATCGCGCTGAATACCAACACTTTGTATAGTTCGTTTTGATAATTGGGCGCAAATATAAACATCTTAACTGTTAAAAAAGAGAGGACAATCAGCCGCGATCTACTGATTCTTGGTGCGCTTCTATGCCTTGGTATGAATTATAGTCGGTAGGTCCTGTTGAACAAATCCCTGTCGAGGAAAGACAAAATTATAATTGCCAAGGCCTGTTGTAAAAGTTTTACAATTAGGACTTTACGTAAGAGCAACCTTAAAAGATGAAAGAAGCTTTCACAACATGGAACGATTATAGACAAAAAAAGAGGACCCTAAAGTCCTCTTTTTAAACCCAACTACAATTCGGATATCGCTTCTTTGGCTTACTTCACATTTCTAATCCGAATCAATCAATGCTGCACAATTCGCTTTTGCTTAAATGGTAAGAACGTAATTAAAAACTCAACTAATCACCTTATTGAAAAGACCTTGCCAAAATTGGGTTTGCTTTTCTTTGTTCATTTGGTATCCTTCACCTCTATACAATCGCAACTGTCTAAATATTAGACATCAGGATTAAAATGCACACTAACCCAAAATGGAATTTTTTTCCTTCGCGGTTTTGGCTTCTGCCTTTTGGATTCTTCCCATTTTGAAACATTTGATTCATTTTGAAACATCATGTGTTTGCCTGTAAAGGGAAAGGCACATTTAAAAATGGGCGGTTCATGGCTTCTTTTGTGGGGAGGAATTTGTTTTTCTGGATGACACATAGGCATCTGTTTACCGAAGTAGGCATATATTAAAGTTATCTACTGGGTTTTAAAGTCCTCCTACTATCAACGGTAGTAAAAGAGGGCCGAAGCCCTCTTTTTCACCCAACTTACTGTTCGAGTCATCACAATTCATTTCCACTTAGTCTTTCGAACAGCTCTCTACAGTTGTTTCCAACATGCATAACTAATTAACCCGCACCACTAATAGGAAATACCTTGCCAACTAAGGAACAAGGATTGATTTTAGACTCCCCGAAACGCCTTAAAGCATTGATAAACAAATAGTAAGAAATTTTACTCAGGAATAAGACAGCACCATAGAGTGGCAGTCAAAGCTTCCAATTGGTGGAGAAACCCTCCACTTTTCGGAAAATCAAGGCTCGTTTTCGTCAGAAGTAAATTCCTGATAAGCCTGCTCGCTGGAATCGAACAGTTGCTCTTCTTCCGTAATTCGTTGTTCCTCTATTTTAGAAATTACCTTGTGGTGGAAGCGTTCCTTGGCCAGGTCGCACCACAAAAGGAGGCTACCCACCACCGCCGAAGAACTGGCAATACAAAGTAAAACGATTAGAAAGCGCATCATTTGATCGAAAAGCTGTTCCAGGCCTACCTTCAGTTGCCTGGAACAGCTGGTTTACAACTTAATCAACATCTATCTTTTCTTCTTCACGAATGGGATTGCGGAACACAAAAGCGCCATCAAATTCGTCCAGCACCAGGTTTTGTCCTTCTTTCACCTTTCCGGCCAGCAATTGGCGAGAGAGCTCGTTCAATACTTTCCGCTGCATCACCCGTTTTACCGGCCGTGCTCCGAATTGAGGGTCATAGCCCAAATCGGCCAGCATATTCAACACTTCGTCGGTAGCGGTCAGTCGAATGTCACGCTCGTTCAGCACTTCTTGAATGGCTTTGAAATGCAAACGCACAATTTTTACGATGTCCGCTTTTTCTAAAGGTGTAAACAGCATGGTCTCATCAATCCGATTGAGGAACTCGGGTTTCAAAGTGCGCTTCAACAGGTTGAAAACAGCGGCTTCTGTCTCCTCCAACAAAATGTCTTTGTTGGCAATGTCGGTTTTTTCGTAATTGTCGCGAATGATCTCCGAACCCAAGTTGGAGGTCATGATGATGATGGTATTCTTAAAATTGGCCACCCTTCCTTTGCTATCCGTCAAGCGGCCGTCGTCCAGCACCTGCAACAAGATGTTGAACACATCCGGGTGTGCTTTTTCAATTTCGTCGAGCAAAATCACCGAATAGGGTTTTCTGCGCACAGCTTCGGTCAATTGACCACCTTCGTCGTATCCTACATATCCGGGAGGCGCCCCCACCAGGCGAGACACCGCGTGCCGTTCCTGGTATTCGCTCATGTCAATGCGGGTCAAGGCATTTTCGTTGTTGAACAGAAACTCCGCCAAGGCCTTGGCCAGTTCGGTTTTTCCTACACCCGTAGTTCCTAAGAAAATGAACGAACCAATGGGCCGGCGTTTGTCCTGCAGGCCAGCTCTGCTGCGCCTTACGGCATCTGCCACCGCAGCAATAGCTTCCTCCTGCCCTACGATACGTTTGTGCAGTTCCGATTCCAGTTGCAACAGTTTCTCCCGCTCACTTTGCAGCATCCGGTTCACGGGAACACCCGTCCACCGCGATACCACTTCGGCAATGTCTTCTGCATCCACCTCTTCTTTGATCAAGGCAGACCCTTTCTCCTGCATTTCCAGTAAACGTTCTCCAAAGGTTTTGAGTTGTTCGTCCAACTTCACTAGCAAACCGTAGCGAATTTCGGCCACCCGACCGAGGTCTCCGTTGCGCTCTGCCTGTTCCGCATCAAACTTTAGTTGTTCCATCTCTTCCTTGATGGACTGAATGCCTTCCACTACTTCTTTTTCACTTTCCCATTGCACCCGCAATTCCGAACGCTGGTCACTCAAATCGGCAATCTCCTGATTGAGTTTGCTCAGTTTCACCGGATCGTTTTCTCGTTTGATGGCCTCCCGTTCAATTTCCAGCTGGCGAATTTTCCGCTCTACATTTTCCAGGGGCTCCGGCATCGAATTGATTTCCAGGCGCAACTTAGAGGCTGCTTCATCGATCAGGTCAATCGCCTTGTCGGGTAAAAACCGTTCGGTGATGTAGCGTTGGCTCAACTCAACGGCAGACAAGATCGCCTCGTCTTTGATGCGCACCTTGTGGTGAGTTTCGTATTTCTCTTTGAGTCCCCGCAAAATGCTGATGGCATCCATGGTGTCGGGTTCGCCGACCATCACCACCTGAAAACGCCGTTCGAGGGCTTTGTCTTTTTCGAAGTACTTCTGGTATTCGTTTAGGGTAGTGGCGCCAATGCTGCGCAATTCTCCACGAGCCAAGGCAGGTTTCAAAATATTGGCAGCATCCATAGCACCTTCGCTGGCACCCGCACCTACCAGGGTATGTATCTCGTCAATAAACAACACGATGTTGCCTTCCGAAGCGATTACTTCTTTCACCACCGACTTTAGGCGCTCTTCAAACTCCCCTTTGAATTTGGCTCCGGCAATCAAGGCGCCCATGTCCAGGCTGAAAAGCTGTTTGTTTTTCAGGTTTTCGGGCACATCACCATTGATGATGCGGTGCGCCAACCCTTCGGCAATCGCTGTTTTACCAACCCCGGGCTCACCAATAAGTACCGGATTGTTTTTCGTCCGGCGGCTGAGGATTTGCAACACCCTCCGAATTTCATCGTCTCGCCCGATCACGGGGTCGAGTTTGCCGTTGCGGGCCTGTTCGTTTAGGTTAATGGCAAACTTGTTCAATGCATTGTAGGTATCTTCCGCACTTTGACTGTTCACCGTAGCACCTTTCCGCAACTCTTCAATGGCCGCTTTCAGGTATTTGTGGGTAACGCCTTGATCCTTCAGCAACTGCCCTACCTGGTCTTTGGAATCGACAATGGCCAATAGCAAGTGCTCAATGGCCACAAATTCATCGCCAAAAGCTTTCAGCTGCTGCATGGCTTGTTGCAACACCCGAGTGCCACTTTGAGAAAAGTAAACGTTGCCTCCTTCTACTTTTGGGTATCCATCCACAATGCGGTCCAATACCTGGGTCAATACCTCAATATTTACATTCAGTTTTTTAAGCAGAAAGGGAGTAACATTTTCGTCAACACTTAGAATCCCCTTCAGCACGTGTCCTATTTCAATGACTTGTTGGCCATTGCTCATCGCCAGTTGCTGGGCCTGTTGGATAGCTTCCTGCGACTTGATGGTAAAATTGTTCAAATTCATGGGTTCCGTGTTTGTGCCGTCTCCGACAGTTCGCACGGCATTTTGCAAAAACCTTTCCCTTCGCTTTTTTCGGAAAAATTGACAGCACCTTCGAAAATCATCCGACGATTTGACCGGCTATCTTTCTGAAAACTGGCGATTTGACACCTTCGGGGAGGTAGGAAGCACCTTAAGATTGATGAACAACCACTGAAAGTTCAACGCTCATGGACGGGAAACAGCCTGCTGCTCCAAATCACTGCTCAAATATCGGGTAAACCCATCACCACCGGATTATGCGTTCCATTCATGCTCCATTGTCCCCATCCATCCAAAGCAGGATTCCCGGTTTGAATACAATGCAGGTTTTTCCCATTGCTTCCGGTGTAGATGTTGCCATTGGCCACCACTGCCTGCGACCACAATTTAGATGCGGTAGCGTACCGGTCGAGAATTTTACCATTGATGGGATGAACACGCCACACCTCTCCTGCGAGCGTAGTGAGTACTAATTCATCTCCTGCTAAGGAGGGCATAGTAGCCAAGGCTTTTTTGCTTCCTGCCACCTGTGGCAAGGGCAGCTTCCACATCAACTTTCCATTTCGCGGATCGGAGCATACCAGATTTTCTCCAAGCACCTGATAGTTGAAGCCCTTGTAATGTAGCGCCTGACTACCTTGGTGGTGCATGCAGTAGACGTGATAGCTGGCCAACAACTGTTCGAAATGGCTCTTACCCGAAAGCTCAGGATAGGTTTGCAACACCTTTTAGATGCTGGCTTCCAAAACAACGACTTGTTCCTGGTTGGCTTTTGAAGGGTGTTGTTGCATGGCAAAAACGCGATTTCCAACCACCGTTGGTGGAGCAGTCAACTTTAGGTTGGCCATGGTGGCGCTGCTGCCATCCAACCGGTTAAAACGGTGAAGTTCTCCTCCCCGGGCGGCCATGTATACCAAATTACCGGCGATCACCGGGGCACCCATACCCTCGTTAGCGATGTTTTTTTGCCATTTCACCGCTCCATTTTTAAGATCAAAACAGGCCATTACAAAGCCCTTGATATCTCCCTTGCCGAAACCGTAGCTGGAGGCATCATTGGCATAAACGGTATACACCAATCCATCGTAAACCGATGGAGTAGTCCACAGGTAAGGACTCAACCAATGCGACCAGAGCATGCGCCCCGATTGCACATCCAAGGCATACAAAGTGCAGGATTCGGTGTTGACCAATACCACTCCATTTTCGCATGCTACCGCTGAAGCGCCACCTTCACTCAGGGCCACCGTCCAGTAGTGTTCGCCGGTATGGGCATTGAGACAATGAAACAAGTTGGAATAAATGCCGTGACTAATGAAGAGCCGGTCTTCTACTACACCAGGGGTGGAGACGCCATTGGCATTGCTGAGGTTGATGTCGAAACCATTTTTGGTTTCTTTTACTTTTATCAGGTTTTCCGGCACTTTGGTTTCTACCATGCCGGGTTGGAAGGAAAGCGGAATTCCGTTCTCATCCCGGGGCACTTGGGCCATGTAGTTCTCTATCGCCTCTGAACCCCGGTAACGGCATTGTATCTCTACCCGACCAAATCCGCGTTTGTCGCGAAAATCGTAGCGGGCCAGGTAACTTTCGTATTTCAAATGCACATCGTAGACGTATTGCTTCGGCAGCAATGCCCTGCCAATGCCTTGTTCGTCGGTGGTTACTAAATAGACCCGTTGGCTACTATCAACATCGAAAATCAGTTCCTCTCCTGCCAATGGGGCATTTTCGTAATTGCGCACCTGAACGGTGACTAAAAATCGAGCTGAGGTGGGACCGTCATCGGTTCCAATGGTTTGACGCACGGTATCGTTGCGCATTTGCTCTTCTACATTGGTGGGTTCGAAAGTGAGGGTTTTGGTGAGCTTACCTCCGGGATAATCGGGAAAATTAAAACTGCTGTAATCTGCCCAATCTTCTAACCCAATGAGGTATTTCGAGTTGGGCTTTATCAGGAATCGAGCATTTCCGCTGCGGTCGGTAGTGGTGCGGTACACCCGCCGGTAGGTAGTGCTGGTAAGTACCACGGGATAGTTGGCTATCGGGGCTTTGTTTTGCCCCTTCAACTTCAAAACAAACAAAGCTTCTGAACGCCCGGCGCGCGCATTGGCTCCTACGGACTGGTCCAAGGTATCCATAGCTAATGGCGTTGCTCGGCTGGCCGGTGGTTGGTATACCAATGCACGGGTAATGACCAAAGACCCATAGCTGGGCACTGCAACTTCGCTGTGCTTTTTGCTTTTGTCGAACAAGATGTAATAGGTGGAGCCGTGGTCCACCCGAAAATGCACCTTGCCCTTGTGATCGGTGATGCCCTCTTGTTCGGCTGAAGTAGTGGCATCAATCAGCCAAACATCGGTGAAGGCAACAGGATGATCCGCGGAGTCGGTAACGTTGAGGTAAAGAGTGGAGTAGCCGCCTGCTTGGGCGAATAAGAAAACGGGGGCATAGAAGAGCACCCCAAGAAGGAAGGATTTCATGGCGCTTACTGGTTAGGGAATGAATGGCCTTTTGGGGAAAGGCTTGGTTTTGCTTCTGGTAGAAACGCGTTCTCGAAGAAATGAGCAACTGCGATCTTGAGGGAAAAAACTATGTATCTGTTTTTTTATTGCCTTGGTTCCCAAAGCAATGTGCTTTTTGGCAAGGACCCTGTAGTACCTATGAAACAAAAAAAGCTGTTTCCTACGGGGGAAACAGCTTTGATTAGCCTCTGAATGCCAGGGCAGGCAGATAATCCAAAAGGCTAAATGATCGTTAGAGGCCTAACACCTCAATTCCTTGTTCAAATACAATATCTACCAAAATTTCAGCTGGTGAAATTCGATCCAAATTCGCTTGCAGCCCCGTACCAAAACGCCCATTTATTTACATTTTGCAAAACAACTCTTAAGAATCGGTTGGTACTCTTTTCCTTCAACCAATGCATCAGAGCTTTCGCTATTCTAATTATTGGATGCTTGACAAGCAACCAATGCGCTCGAAAGGACGATAAAAAAACAGTTCATAAGGCGAGGTGCTTCCAGGCACAAAGTTTTAAAATTAGGAAAAACAAGGTTTCGGTCTTTCTTGGTTTTTCAACAGCTTTTCGTTGGCTTTTTTAAGCACAAAATTTGAACAATTTCCAAACTGATCCATCTACCTGCGCAACAGCATTGCGCAATACAGTTCATCGCTTTATCCTGAAAGGTAAAATTCCGGGTACGTTGGCTTGATACCGGCGATAGGCACTACCAAATTGGGCGATGAGTTTTCGCTCTTCCAACCAACTTCCCACAAACAAGTAAAGTACACTGCACCCTACAGCAATCCAGGTTGGCCGGTCTGGACGCCAAAGCGCAATACCAATGCACAACAAAAGGGTGGCAAAATACAGAGGATGACGTACGAAACGGTTCCAGCCGGAGACCTGTAAGGTTCCAGGGTCGAGCTTTCCGCGCTGCAATTGTTCCAGCCCCATGAACTCTGCCATGCTGTAGTTTTTCATTGCTGCTTTAAAACCAATCAAAGCCAATATTCCAAAGCAACCGGCCAAATACTTCGAACCAGTCCAACTCACGAGCAGTGGTTCGTCCGCCAATTGTGCATGCATCCAAAGCAATCCCAAAAGACTTAAAATAGCGAAGGAAGAGTAGCTCAACCGATACCAGCGAAACACACCCGGCCAGTGCAACTCAACAGTATTTTTGATGAGGTTGCTGGCCAAGAGGCTATGCACGGCATAGTAACCGCACCACGCGAATGCAATGTTGAGGTAAAGCATCTTTCCAAAGAAACAACAATGCTTATCCGAGAACAAACCCTTTTCTCCAGTAGCAGGTCGCTATCCAACGAAAATTCAATCCAATGGAACGGTCACTTTTTTAAGACAAAGGGTTATCGCTTTAAAAGCCTTTCAGCAAAATGAAAATGCCCTCCTCCTATCCTTGTCTTTCTTGTTACCTGTGCTGCTGCCCGCTCAGGTAGTGCTGCTGGATTATTTGATGGAAATACCTCCTGAAACCACCCGGGTTTATGCTCCTGATTCCCAACGCTCCTACTTGATACATCCGGTGGAATTCGGTCAACACGACTTTGCTTTAGAGCAATTGACAGATAGTCTGCAACACCACGTCACGCAGGTGGAGTTGGTGTATTCTGCCTACCGGTTATCCGGTGCTTTTGATCAGCAAGTGCTAAACCGAAAGCGTTTGAAAAAACTTCAAGTTATAGCTCCGCTGTTGATTGATAACAATTTGATTAAATGAAAGATAATCCAACAGGAACCTCAACCCATCAAAGCCGACAACCAGCGCTTGTTTCACGGAGTAGTGCTGTACTTCCACTTCACCTCTGAGATGGATCCTCTTGCCCAA
>CALCCE010000024.1 GCA_937899835.1 uncultured Flavobacteriales bacterium
ATAATATCATCTCTGGTTTTAGCATTTTCTTTTTCCATCCCCCCTTGGCCCTTCGACTCAGCCAGTCGGCGGACACGTCCGCTCAGGGACCGGGGGCATTAACATTGAAATAATTCAACTTCCCCGGACATATAGCCAACGGAAAAACCTTAATTCAATCGGAATCCCCTGGACATTGAGCGGCAGTAAAAATCCTCCTCCAAGTGGCATTTTTGTTACGGTTGAGCCGTAGGTTCGAGTGCATAGCAAGCGATGAGAGTGGTGTGTGTTAAGTTGGGGTAATCCTTCGTTGTCTTGGATTTGTCTTGATAAAACAGTTTCAAAAATGGACAGCCATCACCATCGCAGCATCAACTTTGAGGAAAAAACAAGAGGCCGCCTCTTGCGAAACGGCCTCTATAACCCGTAGTAGCTTATGGAGTACTAACGGAAGGTCACCGATAAGGAGGAAATCCGATCGTTCATTCCTAAAGAACTGAGGGTTCCGCTGTTGTTGATTTGTGGCCAGTAATACACCTGCCCGTTGTAGGAATTGTGCTCCCAGGCCGACAGTTGCAAACCTCCGGCAACCCGAATAGAAGAAATGCGGTCGTTCCAGAAATCGATGTCACCAGACAAAGCGTGGGTGTTGGTAATGTCGGGATTGTTGCCATATTCGAAAGAAGCCATTCGGCCCCCAAAATTCGAGTGCTCATATACCCTTACCACTTTGCCAAGGGCATTGCTCCGGTTGGTCGACATGTTGAACTCGGCCCATTGCAAATCATGATCGGAGATGGGGGCACCATCTTTCCAGTTCTCACTGTTGATGGAAGTAGTGGTGGATACCACATAGTCTACCCAATCATAGGCATAGTTAAGCCCTGACCCCAGGATGGTAGTGGTATGACTATGTGTCTTCAGGTTGAAGTCTCCCGCCAGAAAAAGGTTGGAGCGCGAACTGAGATTGCTGATACCCAGTTTGCTTTTCACCCAGTCGCGGAAGGCTTCCATGCCTTTCTTTTCCCACTCCGAGCCGTTTTTGTGCCAATTGTAGGTGTTGTGGTAGTGGAAAAGGTCGATATTGGTGGAAGTGTTCACTTTTAGTTTAACGTATTGTCCGTGCCGTCTCCACCGATCACCTCCCGGATCCTTTTGGATCAACTTGGCATCTTGTTTTATAATTGGAAACTTGGATAGAATCATCACATAGTTTTTCGGACGAGGCTGGAAGATTTTTTTATCTGCATAGTTTTTTGCGGAACTATAATAGGGGTAAGAACTATAGGAGCTCTCATTCCGATGGTTGGGTCCGGAATTAAAAACATCCAACACTTCACCAACGTCGTCCACCTCCTGGAGGCAAATAATATTTTCATCCCCCGAGAAATAATTGTCGCGGATATCTTCCAGTTCGCTTTTGGAAGCTCCATACACATTGAAGGTGACAATTTTCAGGTTCTCGGTCACGCTGCTCCGGCGGGGCACATATTCTTCTACTTGCAGCTGTTCTTCTGCTGGCGTAGGAGAATTTACGGGCGTTATGGGTTCCTTTTGACAGGAAAATAACAAGGCAGTAAGAGCAGCCACCAGGTAAAAAGTGTATTTTTTCATAATAGGTGAGATAGATATTGGATGAATAAAATAGGAAGGTAAAGTGTGTTGTAAGCTCGTAGGCGGCATATTGGCCAGGGAATAGAGGGTACTTTGAAAAAGTGGAAAGCCCCAATATGATCTACCCAAAGTAGGGTCCAAACGGCAATGTCCGAAGCTTAAAAAGTGAGTAGGAATGGATTAGGGCTAGCTCACCAGTTTTACCTCACTGTGGAGGAAACTTACTTTTTGAAAAAGTAAGCTCGAATACTTGGTAAGACAGCCCCAATCCATGCAAAAACAATCTTCAAGTTGATTCAGCAACGATTGCCTGTTCTTTCAGCGCGCGCGTTCGAATCGGATTAGTGGAGTATTACTTTGTGCGTGATTTGCCCCGACTCACCTGAAAGATGTAGAAAATACACCCCGTTGTCCAGGTTTTCCAGGTTCAGGTCCAAAGTCGTTTGCTCCGGCTTAACCGATTCGCTTCGGATCAATTTACCAGTTATGTCGCGCACTTCGAGGCGTTCCATTTGGTGGCCAGCCTCCAAAGCGAGGTAAACCATGCCCTGGCTTGGGTTGGGATACACCACCACTTCAGGAGCTGCTTGGGTTTCCACCAACTCAGCCGAAGGCTGTGTAGCGTTGGCAGGCCGGGTAGCGTGCTCTTGCGTCAGCACCAAATCGGCGGTAGCCGAGCAACCGTTAGCATCGGTAACCACCAGCTCGTAGTCCCCTTGGTTCACGCCGGCAATTTTGTCCAGAGTAGCTCCGGTAGACCACCGGTAGG
This sequence comes from uncultured Flavobacteriales bacterium, assembly GCA_937899835.1. Classification (GTDB taxonomy): domain Bacteria; phylum Bacteroidota; class Bacteroidia; order Flavobacteriales_G; family Salibacteraceae; genus CALCCE01. The sequence goes on from CALCCE010000024.1 coordinate 2,363, forward strand.
AGTAAGGCGCCTTGCCGCCACCGATCAGGGCACTGATGCGGCCGTCGGCACAATGAAAACAAGAAACGTATTGATCGACCACTACCTGAGCGGTGAGGGATTCAGTTGCTTCCACGTGTACCGCCCCTCGAACAAAGCATCCGCTAGCGTCAACCACTACCACCGAATGATCGCCGGGCGCGAGGCCTTTGGCTTTTTCTTTTTGGGTACCATCGGACCAGTGGTATTCGTAAGGTGCTGTGCCACCGCTGACCATGGCTCCCGCTTCTGCCTTCGCTCCCGGTTTACAGGCGTTTTTAGTCGCTACGTAGGTATCCAGGTGCAGCGAGCTCCCGTTTTCTACCGTCACGGTAAGCACACCCTGGTGCTTTTGTCGGTCGGTCACCGTCACTTGGTATTCACCATGTGTTACCCCCGCTATTTGAGCAGTAGTAGCACCCGTAGACCATTGGTATTGGTAAGGAGGAACGCCCCCTCGGGTAGCGATTTCGGCACTGCCATCAAATTTTCCCGGACAGCTTTCGGGCGAAGTCGTGGTGACGGTTAAAGAAAGGACCTCCTGATCCGGCAGCGGGAGTTGCATACCCTGGGGGTGCTGTTGTGCCCAGGCCAGATTCACCAGCACGGTAGCAGCTATAAAACTAAAAAGTGTTTTCATATCGGTTATTTTTTGATTTTTAAAAGTCGTTGCCATTCGTTCGGAGCATTACATACCGATGCCTTGCATCCCGTATGCGGTGCGAATCGATGGGAGGTTGGATGCACTGTTGGTTTAGTAATAGTTGGTCTGGATAATTTTGTTAACGAAATCCCACTTCTTCTTTTGGTAAGTGGGAAAAATGCCCCAAACCAAATGATACCGCTCGTCGATAAAATCCATGGCAATGATGCCACAGCGGCTGCGAGAAGAAACCCCATTGAGTTTACCATTCACAATGTTGTACATGTAATTCGCAACCGGCCGGGTGTCTCCAATGGCAGAAGCTCCACTGGAGTGGTTGAGGTACATGGTTTTTACCCCATTGAAATTGGTGTTGGAGTTGCCAGGATTGTAAGCATTCACCGCTTCATCAAACCGGTCGCCAAACACATTGCCTTTTTCAATTAGCTTGGTGTTGAGCAGACTATTGATTTCGTAGAAATCCTGCACCACAAAGTCGCCAGAGCCGAGGCCGCGGAAGGTTACCGACTTTGTATCCTTTTTGGTGTTGTTGGCCCAACCCGAGCTCATCATACCACTAATGTTGCCTACCGTTCTGAGCAATACAATCTTGCCGCGCGCCTGCCCCAACTTGGGCACATCGTTTCGGTTGTAGAAAAAACTTCTGTAGGTCCTTGTGGTACCCGGTACGGTATTGTTCAGGTAGCTGTTGAAGGTCGTATTGAAGTTGGTGCAGCCGTTATTGTTTTCACCCTTCACCCGCATGATCACTACTTCCTGGTCGTGGTTTCTAAGAAACGTTACCATAGCATCCAATACATTCTGGTAGGCCTGGTGCTGGTTGACGATGCCGTGCCACAACTCAAACGTTTGTGGGTTGCCGGTGCATTTTACCCGAATATCGAAAAACCGCACACCGGCATCCAATTGCTCAGCAATGCTCGTGTTTTGGCATTTTCCGAGGTTCACTTGATTTCCTGGCGTGAGCAGGTTGTGCGTAGCGCCCGATTGGTGGGTTCCTGGAATGGACAACTCCGAGAGGTAAGTATCGTCATGAAATCCGCTCATCCAATCTTTGAAATCCATCCGCTGGGGGTAGGTTCCCGCCGACCAAATGCGATCGTGGTTGCTGTTGATGAGCACCAGCGTACCGTTGTCCTGAATGATCAAGGTGCTGTTGCTGTTGCCCGAAGTGCCCGAGGTCCAATGTTGGTACTGATCCGATGGGTCGAAGGGCCAGCAATGATTTGGTGTACACCATTTCCAGGTAACCAGGTTGCCATTGCTCAGTAGCTGGAAGGTATTGCCCAACTGACTCCACAACGTGGTAGAGCCCTTTTTGAACTTAATGTAGTTGGATTCTTGTTGCAGCCTGTACGTTCCGTTCGGCGACTCAATGTAGCGGTTGTTCCACAAAGATTGGCCAGAGGTAAGCCGGTCCGTACCATGGCCCGAGCTTTGGGCGGCCAGCCATCCGGTGTTGAAGCTAAAAACACCGATCAAAGCCAGTAGCAACAGGTTGTTGCCTCTAAAATATGAGTTTTTCATTTGAGATAGATTTGAGTGAAATAGGACGAATCCTACGATGGTGAAGGCACCAGCCCAAGGATGGAATACCTATAGAGCGTGAGCGTGCCCGAATAATGACTTGTTTTCACCGGAGCAGGAGTAACCAAGCGGTTGGAGCGCTATTGCTTCAGCATATGAATGCTTTTCCTCAGCGCATGTCCTTTATGAGGACCTTTAGTAATAATTGGTCTGAATGATCTTATTGACGAAATGCCAGCTATTTTGATAATACCAGGGAAAAGCACCCCACACCAACTCGTAGCGTTCGTCAATAAAATCCATGGCAATGATGCCACACCGCCTTCTGGAAGAGCCTTGGGTAAGTTTGTTCTCCACAATGTTGTACATGTAATTGGTCGCTGGTCGGGTATCTCCTGAAAAGGTGGCTCCGCTGGTGTGGTTGAGGTACATGGTTTTGGCTCTCGTATTATGGCTCTGAGCAGGGTCGTAGGCGTTTACAGCCTCGTCAAAAAGAGTACTAAAAACGTTCCCTTTTTCAATCAATACTGTATTGATGGCTCCGGACATACTGTAGAAATCTTGCACCACAAAATCTCCGGAACCGATACTATTAAAGGTGGTAGATATAACATCTTTTTTGGTGTTGCTATCCCAACTTGAGCTTATCATGCCATTGACGATGGTATTGCCAATCTTGTTCAGCATCATGATCTTGCCTCGGCAATCCCCCAGTTTGGGTACACCATTAACATCGTGGAAATAATCTCTGTAGGTTTTGGCAGGGTTTGAACCAGGAATGGTTTTGTCCAAATAATCTTTGAAGGTGTCGTCGAAGTCGTTACACCCGTGATTGGGTTCGCTTTTCACCCGCATGATCACCACTTCCTTATTGTGATTGTTGAGGAAATTCACCATGGCGTCCAATACACTCTGAAAATCTTGGTTTTGATTCACAATGCCGTGCCACAACTGAAATATTTGAGGATTTTGCTCGCACTTTACCCGGATGTCGAAAAAACGCACCCCGGCGTCCAATTGCTGGTCAATGGGAGCGTTTTGGCATTTTCCAAGAGTAACCTGGTTACCGCCAGTCAGCCAATTGTGTAGGGCGCCCGATTGATGTGTACCGGGAATGGACAATTCGGAGAGGTAGGTGGCATCGGGCATGGTGCTCATCCAATCGGAAAAAGCCATGTTGTGCGGAGCACCAGCGAACCAAATGCGGTCTTTGCTGCTGTTGAGGAGTACCAAAGTGCCGTTGTCTTGCAAGAGCAACTGGCAGTTGCTGCCGCTACCAGCGGTGCCAGACGACCAGGTGTTGTAAGAGTGGCAATTGGGAGGTGGGTACAAAAAGTTGTTACACTGGTACCTGCTGACCAAATTGCCACTGCTTTGTAAGGTCAACTGATTCCCGTCTTTTGACCATAGGACCGTACCAGTAGCGATTCTGCGCAAAACCACCTTCCCCGAGATGATGCTTAGGTCAAACGAGCCATTGGGGGATTTCAATTTGCTGTAGCCGCTAATGGTGCTGCCTGAAAGCAGCACGGACGGCTGTGCAGCCAAACCTCCAATGTTTAAAAAGAAAATGCCGATAAGGGCCACAAACAGTATGGGACTCCGTTTCAAAAACTTTTTTTTCATGAAATATAGATTTGGGTGAGTGAATAAATATCGAGGGGTGACAGCAAAAGATGCTCGTTCTTATAATTGCCACACATGGCAACAGGAGAGGTGCCCTTTGGTGAAGTTTTAGAAGGTGGTGTAGCCAATACTTGAATGCTCCCCAACCAAAAGCTACTCCCGATCGAATGGGAGAAGGCAGTCTGTAAAAAGGAGGTGGTGGAAGGAGTCAATTCTCTTGGCATGTAGGTGAAGGATCAGCGCCAAATTTGTAGGAAGCAAAGGGCAAAAAAGCACTCACCGGGGGTGAAATCGTTCACCCGAGGAGGGGAGGGTGTGCTTAGTGGAAGGAATACACTTAAACCGGAGGGGAAAGTGAAAAATGGAGCTTTTTAGACTACTTATGGCGATTTTGAGTATGTTTTACTCGGTTCCACCAGGGGGGGTGAACCGCCGAAAAAAATCACTTTTCTTCATTAGGACCCTAACTTTTTTTGAGCTACTTTAATCCCCTGTACAATCACTCAAATCTACCGAGCGCATGACCGTGTGTTCCCGAATGAAAACCAGTTGCTTGTGCCCCATTTTAATTCTTGTTTTTTTAATCGTCTCCCGTATGGCCACCGCCGGGGTGGGCCAGGTACACAGTACCGGTTTCAACGAGGAAGCCCAGCTGCGTGAGCAGTACCGCTCGGCGATACAGCAAAACCGTCAATTTCTACTTTCCAATCACGACAGTGCTGCTAAGTATGCTACGCAAGCCTATGGCATTGCCCAGGCCTTAAAAGACACCAGTTTGGTGTTGCAAGCCTGTATCGAAAGGGCTTATTGTTGTCAGTTGTTGGGCGACTATGCCCAAGGTTTCGAAATCGTAGCTGAGGCCACCCAATTGGCCAAACAATCGTTGGATACCATCTCTCTCTGTCATAGCTATAACATTGGAGGCATGTTGAGCAAGGGCTCGGGAAACTTTACCGAAGCCCTGGCCGCCTTCAACAAGTGCCACCTCCTGGGAAGCCAGGTAGGTCATCCGCACCTCATCTCCATGAGCTTGGGCAATTTGTCTGGCCTCTACTGGGAAGTAGGAGACTGGGAACGTGCGGAAGAATTTTTGCTCGAAAGCCTCACCATGTTCGAAGCGCAAGGGCATCCCCACAATTTGATCAAAGCCTACGCCAACCTGGGACGGTTGTATTTGGAAACTGCCAATTATGAGGCCGCGCTACCCACGCTCAACAAAGCCCTGATGAAGAGCGAGGAAGTAGACGACCCGCAATACAAAGGGGTGATTTTAGAATCCATTGCCGAAACCTATCTCAAGTGGAACGACCTGCAACTGGCTTTGAACTTTGCCTTGAAAGGCTTACACCACTGTCAAAAGCACCAAACCAAAAGAGGCTTCAATACGGCTTATCTGCTCTTAGGAGAAATTTACTTCGCTCAGGAGCAATTGGACAGTGCGGCTTACTATTTAGAAAACCGATGGCAAACCCGCCAGGAATTGAGCCTTGAGCAACAGATTGAATGCAGCCACTTGCTCTACCGGCTCCACAAACGTTTGGGAGAAACGGCAGTTGCCCTTCAATTTTCAGAGATCAGCAGAAATCTATCCGATAGTTTGCACACCCTGCAAACCGACCAAAACCTGATTGAGGAAAAGCTCAAACTGGACTTTGAGAAAGCCAAAACCGCCGACAGCTTGCGGTTGGCGCAAAGCCTAAGGGCTTCTACCGGAGCTGAGAAGCCTACCAGCAGAATGTGGCTGTATCTTTTGCTGGCCTTGGGAACCGGAGCGGGCGCAGCATTTTATTTCTTTCGTCGGCAAACGTCTGCTACAGCTTCTATCGTAGCCGAAGGTGCTGCTACTCCTGCCGGGCAGCCGGGAACACTCCCATTGTCACCTCCACTGAATTACGATTCCATTAGTCGCCACTCGCGCCACAAGCTCAACAAATCCGATTGGAACATTCTCAAAACCCTGTGTGACAATTCACAAATCACCAACCGCCAGTTGGCCGATAAAGTACACTTGAGCTACGATGGGGTGCGCTCTTGCCTGAAGAAACTCTACAAATGCTTCGACATCGATACCGACCTGCCCAATTGCCGCATGTCGCTCATCAATAAGGTGCAAGAGCTCTCACTCAAAAAGTAAGCACCGAAACGGGTAGCCACAGAAGGGTAGAAGGCTGCAGGGGAATACGGTGGATGGGCTTAGAGTTTGAACTCCGTTCCAGCGTCAGTGACATTAAAAATATGCGGGTAATGTGCGCGGATGTTTTGCAGCATGAATTCGAGGGGTACGTCCTCAAAGTGTCCATAATCGGCGGTATATTCCATAAAAGCATCGCCTTTGGAATTGAAAGCCTGTAAAAACGAATCGTTTTCCCCGTCGAAATCCAAGGGGGCCACGTGGAAACGTTCGCATAAAGAGGCGTTGAAAGCCGGAGAGAGCTTGCGCCACTGGCCATTGAGCAACACGTTTACCATGCCGTGGGGTGTCAATTCGTTGGAACCAAACTTTTCCACCAGCCGTTCCACGGCAATGTGGTTTTTCACTTTCCCCAAATGCAAGCGGGCAGGCAGGCCCAAGCCCCGAAAACAGGCCACCAGCAACACCGATTTTTCCACACAATTGCCCGAAGGCCGCACTGCAATCGAACTGGCCACATAGTTATCCCGCGCAAGGCTAATACTATAAGGGTCATAGCGCCAACCATCCCGTACCTTGGTATACATCCCAATCGCTTTTTCCTTGTCCGAAAGCGCATCGGTATCAAACTCCGCAATCAGGCGTTGAATGGCTTCATGCTCAAAATTCAGGCAATAAGAAGGTTGTAAATAGTTCATAAAGTTGATACTCACCTACGGATGACCCCTTGCGAATGTTGCAAACGTAGAGCGAAAACGAGAGCGGAGAACGAGCGCGAGACTAGAGGAAGGCTGCGCTGCTAAAATGAATTACGGGTTGATTGATCTTTCCATCCTATCTCTCGTCTCTCGTTCTCTGGTCTCTCCCTAATTACATCCATTTAACTTGCCGTTTCATTTCCTACAGAAGTGCCGTTCGTTTGCGCCTTGCGACCGGTAACTGTGTACCATCCGATAAAGAAACCTTATGATCTTCCAAGGAGTCTATACCTTCTACCTCAGTCAAGTTCACGATGTACGACTGATGAATCCGAAAAAAGCCAAACGGAGAAAGGTATTCTTCCAGGCGCTTCATGTTGAGGTTGACCGTTAACCGATTGCGGTTTTTGAAAATCAAACGGCCGTAGTTGCCCTCGGTTTGTCCGTAGATCAACTGATCGGGGTGAATCACTTCAAAGCCTTTGGATTTGGGAATCACCAGCTTGGAACTGGAACGCGGATCCTGTTCGGTGCTTTTCGCAAGCAGGGCCACCAGGTTGGCTGCTTTTTGCAAGGCCGCTTCCACCAGTTGGGCATCGAAAGGGGATAGGAGGTAATCGATGGCATTGGCGCGGAAGGCCCGGTAGGCATAATCTGTTGTATCAGAAATTGTTATCAGCTGACAAGCCACATCTTTACAGGTATCTATGAATTGATTGCCTTTGTTCTCCAAAAATTCAGGGTTGACAAATGCAATTTGTGGTTGCAGATTGAGCAGGAGTAATTGGGCAGAATTGTAGTCCTGAATCAATTGGATATCTATCGATGATGGAAACAAGTTATATAGTAAGTCCTTGAGCGACTCGCCAATGGGCAAGCAAGGTTCTATAATGGCCACTCTCATTTTAATAGAAAATAATTTTACCGGTGGTTGTTTCACCGAATTTCATTTTTTTTTTTCAATTATTTAGTTGAATAACTTATTCCCTAAGACGTATCTAAACAGGGACCTGATGCCCCTAAATTCTCAATAACACTTCTTTAATGAAATTCGGTCTTTATTCTGGAAATTTGGCTTTGTTCGTTGCCGAATCAGTTGCTAATCTGCTTTTAAGAGGTTGAAGCAGTGCTTTTGCCGAATAACATTATCCCCAATTTCAGGGCTTTTTAAGCAATAATTTTGAGGTTGAAACTAATTATTTAACCTCATGAAAACTTCTATTAAAACCCTTTTAATAGCTTGTGGTATGCTCTCCGTTGGTAGCGTTACCGGACAAGCTCTTCTGCATCCATCTGGTCCGAGTGCAATCGGAACGTCGAATACCAATTACATTGGAATTGGAACCTACAATCCAAATTCATTGCTTCATATTCGGGAAACGTATAATGGTTATTCTGTTTTTAACTTTTCAGGAGCCACTAGTTTGCTAACACTGGAGCAAAATTGGACCTATCCACTAAGCCAAATGTCGTCGGTGCCGGATTACAGCCTTCGGGTGGTGCGCGGGCCAGACACTCACTTCGCCATTAACACCGATGGTGAAATCGGAGTGGGGACCAATAGCCCGATGGGTCTTTTGGATTTCCAAACTGGCGATGAACCCAAAAGTGCCCTGTTTATTGCTTCAGATTTGACTACAGCCAATCAAGGTGGGGTAATTCACCATCAAAACAATACCTATGCTTGGCAAGCTGTAGCCCAGAATACGAATCAGAACTCTTATGGTTTGTTCCGTTACAATTATGTAAACCGTACCAACCCTGCGCTAATTCAAAGAGAGAACGTACTGGTTTTGCGAGGAAATGGTAGAGTTGGTGTTGGAACTGACGACATTAACGGAAGTCTTACCGTGGAGCAAGGCGGGGGAGGATACGGGTTTATCCTAAAACGAAACTCTGGTTCCTGGGCGAGTACTCAGGCTACGCTACAACTCTCCGATATTGGTGGTGAGAAAGGCTTACGCATTGGCATGTCTACCAACAGTGGTGGCTCATTTGGAAGAAATTTGTTCATAATGGCCAATGGTCGGGTAGGAGTTAATACGGCAAGCCCACAATCTACATTACAAGTTGATGGAGACTTTCGAATTGATGCAGGCAATGGAAATTTTTTCAAGTCATCTTTTGACGGTTCCAATTTTGTGTTGGATGCTTTTGGGTCTGGTGATCTTCTTATCAACTACTACAGCAACAAAAATGTGGGCATTTATGGCGATACCGAGATCAAAGGCCGCTTAGATGTTTGCAATGTCTTGAAAGTGCATACGGCTAGCTGGTGTGATTTTGTGTTTGAGGAAGATTATAACCTCATGCCTTTGGAAGACCTGGAAACCTACATCAAGACCGAAAAACACTTGCCAGAAGTAAAATCTGCCGGAGAGATTGAAGCCGAGCAAAGTTTTGAAGTAGCTGAAACTGTACTGGTGTTGTTGCAGAAAATCGAAGAGCTTACACTTTACACCATCGACCAGCAAAAAGAAATTGAAGCCTTGAAGGCACAAATGGCTACTCAAGCAAGCAACCATTAATTCCACAATGATGAGAACCAACATATTGGCCATCTTTTTGATGACCTGGTTCCTAAGTGGAACCCTTTTTCCAAAATCGTCGGAGGCGCAGGTGAGAGACTACAGTCCTCCCTTCTCTTTTACTTCCGACTTCCCACCAAGTGCTTTAGCCACGGTAGTACCAAAAGTTATAGCGCCTTTGCAAGACAATGATCAACTTTTGTTGAGTCGGAACCAATCCAAAGGTGTCAGAGAGCTACCCTACAACGCTACAAAAGTTCCTTTGAATCTCGATTTTAAAGCCATGGCTGTGATGAACATGACGCCTGAAGGACACAAAGTATGGCGCTTGGAAATTGTGTCGACAGGAGCTTATGGCATATCCCTTTTCTACGAAGACTTTTTTCTCACTGAAGATGCTGAAGTGCACGTGTATTCACCGGTTAATGGGCAGTCGCTGGGTGCTTTTACCAAAAGCAAAAATGGGCGTACCTCGGGTTTGTTTCGTACTTCTTATATAAAAGGTGAGCGTATTGTAATTGAGTTGTTCGAGCCTTCCTATGGCTTGGGTACTTCTAATTTCATCGTTAATGGATTGGCGCATCAATTTGTGAACGTATGGTCTTCAACCAGTGGAGGAGGATCAAATTTAGGAGAATCCAGCGGTTGTAGTCCCAACGTCAAATGTAAGCCCATATTCGTGCCAAATGGTGGATATCCTGAAAACACCAATGGAGTCGCCAAGTTAGAAATCGACTGCAGGACTTGTACAGGAGCAATGATCAATACTTATGAGCAAAGTGGTCGTTTATATTTACTCACTGCCTACCATTGTATTGATTTAGATAAGGATTGTCAACTTTCATCATCAGAATTGTCGGCTTTAGAAACTATGACGGTTACTTTTAATTATCAGAGTGATAACTGTAACGACCTCACCAGTGATCCCGCCAATCTGGATGAGGTAGTGGGGGCCCGGTTTGTTGTTGGTGACTACGAAACCGATTATGCCTTACTAGAGTTGTTGGAAAAGCCTCCAGATGCCTATAATATATACCTGTGCGGCTTCAATGCAGATGCTACCGACAATGGTTTAAAAAGGCCTTTGATGACGTATACCATTCATCATCCGGCGGGAGACATTAAAAAAGTTGCTGCTGATGATGATAGTCCCAGCATAGGAGATTGGTTAGACCCATCTGATCCTGATGCTGCTTGCGATGCCAGTTATAATTCGCATTGGATTGTTCGCTACAACGACGACCCTTATTCCCTTACGAATGGACTTAACTCAAATGGTTTGACCGAACCAGGATCATCTGGTGCTCCTTTGTTTGATGAAAATGGCCGTATAATTGGACAATTGACAGGTGGAACGTTTGCAGACCGAGACAATATTGACTGTGAAGAGGACTGGAATTCTGAGCACTATTTTGGTTGGTTTCGGGCATCTTGGCATCATGGTTTAAAAAACTATTTGGCCAAACAACCAGGTACTACCAGTGAGATCGTGGATGGTACCTATCTGTCATATATTCTTGATCAACAAGCCTCTGGGAATTCAATTTTCAATTATGAGTGTGATTATGATGCTGATCCGAAAATCATCAACGACCGTCAATACAATGGCGTTACAAAGTTGAAATATTCTTTCAATGAGATGAAAATTTTGGGCAACACCAATGTGAAAAATGGGTCGAATGTTGCTTTCTATTCCAATGACTTCATTGAAATGAGGGGTGGGTTTGATGTAGATGCCAGCAGTACTTTTATCGCTAGCAACGCCAGAGGTTGCCTCCCGAATGTACCAGGATCTACTAGACAATATGTAGACGATGGCTCCTCATGGCCATCAACATTAAATGAAATGGATGTTGCTTCCGAGATACGGAATCCAGCAGTAGGTTACGTTTATGAAAATAACTTACGCATCCAATTCGATCACCGAGCCTATACCCATCCGGAGGCGGTTGAAATCAAGTTGATTTCCATGAGTGGAACGGTGCTGTTGCAATCGCGGC
>CALCCE010000025.1 GCA_937899835.1 uncultured Flavobacteriales bacterium
CGGCCACCCAAACCAAGCTCAACTATGTGCAGGTGTGGCAAATAATTGACAACGACAGCCTGAATTCTGGTACGAGTGAATTCTGTACCAGTGTTTCCTTCATCGACTCACAAAATGGTTGCATTACCCTTGCCGGGGGCAACGGTAGCGGTGGCGGAGACGTTTTGGTGACCAACAATGGAGGTGGATCCTGGACCAATTCATCCACCGGTAGTCCATCTCGCCTCAATGCCATTCGTTTGGTAGGTGGAGGTTCGGCTTTTATCGCCGGCAATGGAGGATATATTGCCCGTTCCACCAATGGCGGAGGTTCCTGGAGTCCGTTCAGCACGGGAACCGGAGCCAATTTCAACGCGCTTTCGTTCACAGGTGGTGGATTTGGCTTTGCTGCCGGTAGCGGTGGAACCATTTGCACTTACAACGGCAGTGGCTGGTCGGTGTCTCCGACTGGAACTTCTTCTGATTTCTTTTGTATTGCTGCCGTAGGCGGCACGGGTTATGCCGGTGGAGCTGGGGGAATCTTATGCCGCTACAACGGCTCAGGGTGGACCCCGCAAAACTCAGGTACCAACCGCTGCATTCACGACCTGTGCTTCTCCGATAGTCTTACCGGGTGGGCCATTGGCGACAGCGGATTGATTTTACGTACTGTCGACGGGGGACAAAACTGGACGCAACAAAGCAGCAACCTCAACCTGAACCTGCGCGGACTCAATTGCCAGGGGCCCGACACTGCCATTTGTGTAGGGGAGGGCGGATGCGTGCTCTACACGGACGATGGCGGCACCAATTGGAAACGCTACTCTATTGGGGATACCAACGATTTGCAAGACTGTGAACTCCAGGGATGTGAAGCCTATGTGGTAGGAGAGAACGGAGCCGTTTACCGCGTGAACCTGGGTGTGCCTCCCACGCCAACCATTTCGCCTGCCGGGCCAATTAGTATTTGTGTGGGCGATAGCGTTGTGCTTACCGCTGATTCAGCTGAAAATTATTTATGGTCTACCGGCGATACCACTCAAAGCATCGTGGTGACACAACCCGGTAGCTATACCGTAGCGGTAGCGGGCAGTTGTAGCACCGTAGTTGCTACTCCGGTAACTGTGAACCTCAACAATCCAGTCCTGGATATTACAGCAACCAACCGCATCAACTATTTGCCAAATGCTACCGTGGCATTTGCTGCTCAAACTACCGGTGGTATTGCCACCTATACCTGGGACTTTGGCGATGGAAATACCTCCAATGCGCCAGCACCAAGCAATGCTTATACACAACCCGGTTTCTATACCATCACCTTGAGTGTGACCGACAGTGCGGGTTGTAATGGTAGCCTCACAAAGGTGAACTATGTGGAGGTGTGGCAGTTGTTCCCACGCGACTCGCTGGTGACCGGAACCAACGAGGGGATTCCCGGTTGCTCCTTCATCGATCGCAACAACGGCTGTATTGCGCTACGCGGTGGAAATCCGCAAGGCGGTGGGAATGTATGCGTCACCAGCGATGGTGGTGGCAATTGGACCAATTCCCCAACCGGAACCGGCAGCAGCTTGCGCGGAATTCGTTTAGTGGGCGGTGGTCCGGCCGGAATTGGCGGAGTAGCAGGTTACATCAGCGGAACCAGCGGGTTGCTCTGTGCCTCCTACGATAATGGAGGAACCTGGCAAGTGTTTCCAACCGGTACGGGAGCAGATTTCAATGATTTGGATTTTTCCTCCCAATCCAACGGTTTTGCGGTGGGTACCAACGGCACCATTTGCCGCTACAACGGCACCGGATGGAGCGTGACGCCTACCAATACCACCATTGAATTTTTGGGCATCCGCACCTTGGATACTACAGCTTATGCAGTGGGCCGCAATGGCACCATTTGCAAGTACATTAACGGTAACTGGACTCCATTGCCTTGCCAAACCACGCTTGATTTGTACGATGTATGTTTCTCCGATCCTAATAATGGATACGTTGTAGGTGACTCGGGAATCATTCTCAACACTACCGACGGTGGAGCTACCTGGGCCATTCAAACCAGCGGGCAGCCCTACGGCTTGCGGGCCATTGCCTGCTACAGCCAGGATACCGCCCTCTGTGTGGGCGAGGGCGGCCTGGTTTGTTACACCACCGATGGCACCAATTGGGATCCTTATAACATTGGAAACCCCAAGGATTTGTACGATTGTACCCTTACCGGCTGCGATGGCTACATTGTAGGCGACAGTGGCACTGCCTATTCCATCACGCTGTGTGACGCCTGCGATTCGCTTACCGTTGCCATTAGTGGCAATACTACTTTTTGCACTGGCGACAGCACCACTTTAATTGCTTCAGGTGGTGACAACTACTTGTGGTCAACGGGCGATTCCACTGCCAGTATCGTGACCAGCGATACGGGCTGGGTTGCAGTCACCGTATTCACGAATGATGGTTGTACGGCCGCTGATTCAGTGTACCTCAACAACTTTGAAGGCATTGCCTTAAGCTTATCGGGTAGCGACCCCAGTTGCAACAGCGGCCAAGACGGACAAATCACAACAACTACGAGTGGTGGAACTGCGCCTTATACGTATGCTTGGAGCAACGGTGCCATCATGGCCACTGTGGACAGCCTGCCCGCAGGAAGTTATTCCTTAACGGTAACTGATGCTAATGGCTGTACTACAGAAGACTCCATCAGTCTGCTATTACCACCATGCTGCAACGTGACCAACGCAGGCAGTATCGGCAACGATCAGATTAACTGTGGTCCGTTTGATCCGGCTACCCTTCAAAGCCTTAGCTTGCCTTCCGGCGGATTAGGTACTCTTGAATACGTATGGTTGCGAAGCGATACGTTGGTGCCGAACATAGTAGGCAATCCTTATTGGCAGATCATTCCAGGTGCTACCGGATCGAGCTACGACCCCGATTCATTGACGGAGACTACCTACTTCATTCGTTGTTCCCGCCGAAGCGGTTGCACCCAGTTTGTGGGAGAATCCAATGTGGTGACGGTAACGGTATGGCCAATACCGGATGTTAACTTGGTTATAAGTCCAGCAACTTGTGCTCAGGCAAGTGATGGCAGCATTTCGGTGCAAATCAATCAAGGAAGCGCACCGTTTACCTACACTTGGTCTACAGGCGACACCCTCGATACCTTGTCTGGATTAACGGCTGGAAACTATTCCTTGACTTTGAGCGATGCCAACGGATGCTCTGTAGTGGCAACTAACACAATAACGGCATTGCCCGATACCACTGCACCAATAGCCTTATGTCAAGCCTTCACGCTTTACCTTGATCAAACAGGGACAGGAACTTTGCTATCTTCTCAAATAGATGCTGGAAGCTACGATGCCTGTGGTTCAGTGAGTTTGAGCCTCAGCGAAAGCATGTTTGATTGCCAAGACCTGGGCAACAATCAAATTATCTTAACGGTAACGGATGCTGCCGGGAATCAAAGCCAATGCACGGCAACGGTTACAGTGGAAGAAAACTATTTCGTAGACCTTCAATGTCCAAACGATGTAACGGTGAGTTGTGAATTTTCTCAAGGTGGAGCCCATGTATCTTGGCCAGCACCACAAGCCCAGAGCTTTAGCAGTTGTGCGGTTGGGTGTGTAGGAGATGCCACTTTGCCTGGGTTCATCTACCTCGGAGAGCACGACGGAGCACGCTACTATTGCTCAGTTGGCAGCAGTTATACCTGGTCGCAGGCCCAAGCTGCTGCGCAGGCTGCCGGTGGGCATCTGGCGGTAATAAATTCGAGTATAGAAAATCATTTCATCGCTTGTCAATTGCTGGCCAACTATGCCTGGATTGGTTTGAACGATGCGGCAACCGAAGGACAATTCCAATGGGTGAACGGTGAATCCTTGACCTATACCAAGTGGAAAAACAATGAGCCGAACAACATGGGTGGCTATAACTGCTCCGGCGGTGCTGATTATGCAGTGATGCGCAAAGGAAATGGTCGGTGGTTCGATCGAACGGGTTGTTCTCAATATGAGTTCATCATGGAAGTACCTTGCAGTCGTCCGGTCAACCTTGTGCAAGTGAGTGGGCCAACCAATGGCGGTCTGTTGTCCGAAGGAGTTACCACGGTTAGCTATGCCGCAACCGAACCCATTAGTGGTGCTACCGATACGTGTAGCTTCACCGTAACGGTGGACAGCTGTGTGCCTGAATACTGCGTTGCACAAGGCAACAACACCTACTATGAATGGATTCAGCGGGTCAAACTCGGCTACACCAACAATTGGAGCGGCAACGACAATGGGTATGGAGATTACACGCACCTCACAGAGCATGTGAACAAAGGTCAAACCGTTCACCTGCGCTTGAAACCAGGCTTTAACGGTGGTCCTTATCAGGAACGCTGGCGAGTGTGGGTCGACTGGAACCGCGATGGTGATTTTGGCGACTGGGGCGAGAAAGTGTACCAAGGCGCAGG
>CALCCE010000026.1 GCA_937899835.1 uncultured Flavobacteriales bacterium
CTTTGAACAGAAATAGTCCTTGATTGTTAAGGAGTTATTGGCTGCTTTCTTAACTTCACCCCGAAGCATTAACCCCAAGAGAAAAAGCGATGTATGAATCGTTCCACTTTTCAAGTGATGAAGCGTTTCACGTAAATTTTCTCAGAAGTATTTCCAAGATGATCACATTATTTTCTTCCGAATATCGCTTTCGAATCGGTTGTAAGGTGTTGGTGCTGGTGCTATTGCTTGGCGGACAATTGAATCCAGCCAAAGGCCAAACAGAAAACCGTGTCTTATTCGACAACCGCCTGGAGGTTACCGGAGGAATTGGCGGGCATCCCAACATGCGTTTTCGCACCTCAGATTTATATTTGAAAGATTTGAGTGATAATACTCTTTGGCCTCCACAGGTGTCGCTAAACGTGGAATCACCGCTGAAGAACCGGTGGAGTTTTGTGGCTTCCCTTCATTCCAACCCTTTGCCTCACACCCGATATTCGGCCAACTACTCCGAATTTAGTGACGACCAGCGCTTTCGCTACACCGATCGGGTCAATTTGCAAACCAACATGCTGGGTGCCCGAATGGCTCTAAGAGTGTACCATGATGCTGTTTTTAATGGCAAGTATTGGTCATTCGGAGCAGGTTTTTATCGGCATCGATCCACTGTGTTTCAAACCAGAATTGAAGAAGTGACCGACGATAACACTCAATTGTTGTCCCGAACTACTACGGTGAAGGAGGCTTTTGACCATACGGGCTACCTGCCAGCGGTATCATTGGGCTATGGATACCAACTCCTTTGGAAGAAGCTACTCGTGCTTGATGTGGGCGCTCAGGTGCAATACTTATTTGCTTCTACAGATTTCGGCCTCAATTCAGCTGGCGTAAACTCTACGTTGGAATTTGACTACCGCGAACATCAAACCGAAATTTTAGATTTTGTAGTGGGCAAAACCATTCAAAATACCCAAAGCTTTGAAGTGTATGTACGGCTCGGACTTCATTAACATGCTCAGGAACAGGTATTTATTAGCCTTCCTGCTAATGGGTGCTCTGGTGTTTTCGTCGGCTTGTCGCGAAGACCTCACCAACGTACCTGGAACGAAAGAGGAAATTTTTGCAGAGAACCTGCCAGGGGCGTTGGGTGAAAACACCGAGTGGCTAAAGATGGCCGGCACGCCCAACGAAATTTTGGCCATGGCCAAATTTAAGGGAGACATTTACCTGGCTGGCACCTTTGATTCCGGAAACGGCAACAGCTTCATCGTGAGGTATGACGGTCAGCAAGTAGTGCCACTGCTCACGGGAAGTTTTAGTCCTGGTTCTGACGGTATTTACGCACTACATGCCAACGACACCGCCTTGTTTATTGGAGGTGAATTTGCTTACACTGAAAATGGAAGTACCTACGTCAGTGCAATGTATTTCGACGGGCAAACTATTCGTGGCAATACCACGTGGCAGATCGTAACGGCTCACGACATTGTTGAGTTCAACAATCAGGTGTGGTTTGCGGGCGAGATGGCGCAAAATGTGACTACTACCCATCATGTGATGACGCTCAATCCACCTGGAATGGGAACTGCGCTTCCGATGGTTAGTTTCGAAGTGTTTGATGCCCACGTTTTTGAAGAAAGTTTACACGTCGTAGGAAGGCCCTATTCCACTGGGAACAATCGGCATTTTGCGCGGTTTCAGAGTGGCGCTTGGACCTACGAAGCACTCACTGTCAGTTCTTTTTTTCCCAATACCCAATACGAAGCCTACACCCTCGGTGATTTTAATTCCTATTTGTTTGTTTTCGCCGAAGATCAGAATGGGGAATTTTTGCTCCATTACCGGCAACGAGACAGCGATTGGTTTTCTGATGATGAGGTAAGTGTGTGGGGAAGTGCGGATGTGCGCCCTTGTTTTGCTCCGTTCAAAGACCAATTTTTCATGGGTGGATCGCGGGTGAACATCGACGGAACCGGTGCCGTTCAAAATGTTTCGAACGTCATCCGCTTTCGGGCAGGCCAATGGGTATCGGTTGGAGCGCTCAAGGCTGCGGTTTATGATCTTCAGACCTTCGACGATCAATTGTACGCAGCTACCCGTGATGGATTGTACGTGGCGATTCCCTAACCCAAAGAAAGGAGTTGCAAAATCGAAGCTCTCCTCTCTCCGAAAACCCATCCGTGCTCCTCTATTTAGTGAAAACGATTACCTCACACTTGGTTGCAAGTGTTTGAATATGAGTGTTTAGCGATTTTTTACAGTTAATTTTTGGAAATAGGTTTGATTTTTTGCCCTAAACTCCAATAGCTTTGTAGCTCAATTAGCACACACCCCGTGTCTTCTATGCGTTATACCAACAACACCAACCGTCATCACAGCATGATGTGTTGCTGTATGTGTTGTTGTAGCTGCTGACGCGAACCTCTCTATTCCTTTTCTATCCTGGAACTGATCGCTGAAGCAACATCGCCTCAGCCCGATCCTCTGTTCCCCTTTTTTCAATTTCCATAATTACCAACAACTGTACTTCAAAGCAAATCAAACCATGAGCAACGCAAACCAGCTCCGATTCGAAACCCTTCAGTTGCACGCCGGGCAAAACCCCGAAGGCACTACCAACTCCCGGGCAGTACCCATTTACCAAACCACTTCGTACCTGTTCAACGACAGTGAACATGCCGCTAACTTGTTTGGTCTCAAAGAGTTTGGCAACATCTATACCCGCATTATGAACCCTACTACCGATGTGTTCGAGCAGCGCATTGCCGCTTTGGAAGGTGGTACTGCAGCGGTGGCGACCAGTTCCGGGCAAGCTGCACAATTTTTGGCCCTCAACAACATTGCCGCCACTGGCGATAGCATTGTTTCTACCCCTTTTCTGTACGGCGGAACCTATAATCAGTTCAAAGTTGCCTTCAAACGTCTTGGCATAGATGTGCGCTTTGCCGAAGGCATTCAACCCGACGATTTCGAGAAACTGATCGGTGAAAACACCAAAGCCATTTATCTGGAAAGTATTGGCAATCCAGGCTTTGCCGTTCCCGATTTTGAGGCCTTTGCCCGATTGGCTGAGCGGTATCAAATTCCGTTAGTGGTCGACAATACCTTTGGAGCGGGTGGTTACCTGGTGCGCCCCATCCAGTATGGCGCCAATGTAGTAGTTGCTTCAGCTACCAAGTGGATCGGCGGCCATGGCACTAGTATCGGCGGCCTCCTGATTGATGGCGGCAATTTCAACTGGGGTAATGGTAAGTTTCCTCAGTTTTCAGAGCCCTCCGAAGGTTACCACGGCCTCCATTTTTACGACACTTTTGGCGAAGGCAACCCCTTAGGCTTACCCAACATTGCTTTTGCCATTCGGGCCAGGGTAGAGGGCTTGCGCGATTTCGGACCGTCTCAATCGCCTTTCAACAGCTTCTTGCTTCTGCAAGGATTAGAAACCCTGTCGCTACGGGTACAACGCACGGTCGATAATGCGCTTCAGTTGGCCCAATGGCTGGAAGCACATCCTGAAGTGAAATCGGTGAGTTATCCTGGTTTGGCGTCCAGTCCCTACCATGCTACGGCCAACAAATACTTGAAAAACGGTTTTGGAGGCGTACTCACCTTTCAGGTGAAGGGTGGTAAAGAGCGGGCCGATGCCTTGGTAAACGCGCTTCAATTAGTGAGCCACCTGGCCAACGTGGGCGATGCCAAAACCCTCATCATTCACCCGGCGTCTACTACTCACGAGCAACTGTCGCCTGAGGCGCAATTGGCCACTGGAGTAATTCCCGGATTATTGCGCGTATCGGTTGGCATTGAGCACCTCGAAGATTTGAAGAACGATTTCAATCAAGCTTTTGAAATCACCCAAGAATATAGCGAACCCATCGCCGTACACTAATACTTTTTCGCCCCGTTGCCCGCCGGGCAATGGGGCGTTTTATGTTCCCATGCGCTTTAGAAAATCTTCTTTCCTGCGTACAGAAACATCTACCTTGCTGCCATCATCCATCAATACATAGCCGCCACGGCCCTTCACGTAATTGCGAATGCGGTCGAGGTTGACGAGGTGTTTGTGGTGGACCCTACAAAAACGGTAGTTGTTGGTGAGCAAATCATCAAACTTGTTGAGGCCCCGCGACACCGTTACCCGACTGCCATCGAGCAGCACTACATCGGTATAGCTTCCCTCGGCTTCGAGGCGCACAATCTGGTCGATCTCAGCAAAGAAAAAGCCTTCAAAAGTGGGTAGTGAAATTTTTCGGGCAGGTGTTTCTAAGCCTTCGCGCAAAATGCGGTATTGCGCGGTTAAGGCTTCAGAATTTGGTTTTTCCCGGTGGCGTTTCACCGCCTCGGTTAGTGCATCTACATCGATCGGTTTTAGCAAATAGTGTAAAGCGGCCACGTCAAAAGCTTGGATGGCAAATTCGCTGTAAGCCGAAGTAAAGACCACATCAAAATCGGGTGGACCTTCGGTAGGCAACACCTCGAAGCCATAGCCATCTGGCAAGGCAATGTCTAAAAACAGGAGCTCGGGAGCATGGGTTGCCAACACCTCGCGGCCTTTTTTCACTGAGTCGGCGGTGGCAATTACTGTTACATTCGGACAAAATTCGCGGAGCATATCTTGCAACACCACAATGCTACCAGGTTCGTCGTCAATGATGATGGCTTTGATAGGAGGGAAGGGAGCGGGCATATTTCAATGGGTTAAGGGATTGGAGGGATGGACAATTGTATGCGCGTGCCAGCAGGTTGCTGATCAGAGTCGTACAAGTCGAGGACTGCGATGGTTATGGTAAGACCCAACAACTGTTTTAGGAGTTGCGTACGTTCTTTGATGTTTTCCATGGCCGTACTTTTTTGCCGATGGGTAGTCACTTGTTTCAAGGTGCTTGCTTTTTCGCGACCCACCCCATTGTCCTCGATGGATACAATTAAGTGGTCTTCTTTCAACCAAAAATTCAAATGAAGTTCGCGTTCTCCTGTCTCTTTGGGCATCAGGCCGTGCCAAATGGCGTTCTCCACATAGGGTTGAATCAGCATATTGGGCAACCTTATTTCACTGGTTTTAGCTTCCAGTTCCGGTTCTACTTCAATGGCATAACTAAATCGTTCACCAAAACGCATGTTTTCCAATTCCAAGTATAATTTCAGGCTGGCAAGTTCTTGATCCAGCGAGAGGTAGTTCTGGCTGGAGTTTTCCAGTACCCTGCGTATCAGTTGAGCCGACCGCGATAAGAAACCATAAGCCGATCGTTTGTCGTTCACCGCAATGAACTGCTGAATCGAATTCATCGTGTTGAAAATAAAATGAGGGTTCATTTGAGCCCGAAGCGCCTTTTGTTCGCGCAAAACGATTTGTTTTTCCAGCTCCGACTTGCGCAAGCGGGTGTGAATGATCCAACGGGTAACTCCCCAAATGGCCAACAACAAGGCCAACGAAATCATTATGCGAAAACCCCAGGTGGCCGAGAAATGTGGCCGGACTTCAAAAGCAAATTGTGCCGCTACCGGACTGATGCCTCCTTCTTTTTGTATCGACTGCACTTCGAAGGTATAAGTGCCGGCCGAGAGGTTGGAATAGTGGATCCGGCGTTCGTGGGTGGTGTGCCATTCCTTTTCCAGGCCCAACAAACGATAGCGGTATTCCAAGCCTTCTGGTTGTCGAAAAAAGTGTCCGGAATAATCGATTTCAAGGTTGTTCTGATTGTAGGCTAATCGGGCACCACTTTTTAGTAGCGTATCCTGTTCATTGATGCGGATGGCGGTGATCGAAATGGTAGGTGGTACAAAATCCGATTTCATGGCTGTGGGTTGGAACAAGTGCAGGCCTTTAGCCGTTCCAACCGCAATTTGATTTTGCCATGGTTTCATATCGGTGATCTCTAAGTTGATAAACCCGTCGATACTGGTCCATTTTTCAGGGCTGTAAGTATACCTCCCCTTGTTGCCATCCCACACCAATTCGTTGATTCCCGCACTGGAGGCTGTCCAAGTCTTATTGTGCTCAGGAAAAAAAAGGCGATCAGAAAGGTTGCTCAACAATCCAGAATCTTCATTGAACCACTGTATCACTTTACCCTTTTGCAGTACGGCTGTGCCTTTTCCTCGGGTAGCCACCCACAAAAACCCTTTTGAATCTACCTTGAGGTCGGAAACCCTTACCGGGCCAGCTTCGCCAAGTGCTACGGCTTTTAGCTCTAACTGAGGAACGGTTCGCAATTCGTACAAACCATCAGAAGCTCCTAACCAAAACTTGCCCGAAGAATCGCGCGTAACTGCCGAAGACCGCAATTCCGGAAAATACAGCATATCCTTCAAGAGGATAGTGTCTTTGACGGGGTCTAATCTTGCCAATGCGGCTGCGTGCGGACCAATCAACAAGAGGTCATGAGCGGTAAAAGAAAAGATTTTGTGGACGAAAAGTTTCTTGCTGTTGGGGTTGGAACGAGAGAAAAAGATCCGGGTCATTTTTCGTGTTTTCCGGTCATACCGAAAACAATCTCCATTGGCTAAAAGTACAGTGGTCTTATTCAGCGCTACCATGTCGTAGATGTCACCCCGTTTCTGATTTGGAACGGCCCGTTTTTCCTCTTTAAGTCCTGTTGAACCGTTCTGGTATCACTCAAACAAATCACACTCAGAGGCGACCAACAGGCTACTGTCCATAGCAAGAAGCGCATCCACCTTATCGAAGGGCATGCCGGTTGAGCTGCTCAGCCATTGCAAATCAAGAGAAGCCAATCGAAATACGCCTTCAAACATTACCGCAAACCAGGTATTGCCTTCCCGATCTTGCAGTACTCCTGATACCAATTTTTGGGGGAAGAAATGGGTGCCTGAAAGGGATAAATCGCCGTGAGGGAAGTAAAAGGCCCCGTTATCCGTACAAATCCAAAGCCCGTGAGCGGCATCGGTGTACAGTTGCAATACAGCACCCGGCAATACCTTTAGCAACGACACCTTGTTGTCTTTATATAAGTAGATGGTATTGTTGATGGAAAACAACAATTTTCCGTCTCCCAAATTCAAGCTATTGTGTCGTTGTTGGGGGCGCGAAACCGTGAAATTGTACTGAAATTGGAGGAGTCTGCCTTTCTGACGTATCGCAGTTGGGGGGGCAATTTCCAGCTTACCCGAATGACTTTTCATGACTTCTAATGGAGGCCAGGTCGATTCAATCAGCACCCGCTTTTCATTGGAAGGTAGCAGGTAAATCAGGTTGCCGTCCCAATTGGGGGCATCCAGGTTTTCAATAGTCACGGTAGGGTTGCCGTCCACCTGAACCCGGTATAGAGCATTTGAACTGGTGAGAAAAAAATGGACAGTTGCCAAAGAGTCGATCCACAAATCCCGAATGCTAAACCCATCGAATCGCCCTTTTAGTTGGTGCATCCATTCAGGTACAACTACCCTCCCGGATTCGATGTAAAATAACTGACCGCTAAGGGTAGTTCCCCAAAGCCGCTGAAGAGGATCTTCGTAGAGTCGGAAAACGGTGTTGTCAGGAAGCCCGTCTGCCGTAGTCCACACCTTAAAATCATAGCCATCGTATTCATACAAGCCGTGGTCGGAAGAAAACCAAAGCTGTCCGCGGTGGTCCTGCAACAAAGAGTAGACTTCCGAAGGCAACTCATTTTGAGTAATAGGATGAACCGGTAGCAATTGTGCTTTTGCAGTTGAAAAGCTCATGAGTCCGCATAAAAAAAGCAGCAGCCCAAGGCAACACAGCCAAACGTTTCGATAGAGGTTTTGGGGCAATTCAGATGGGTGGTTTGGGGTATAGATCGAAAAGCAGCAACTTCGAACAATACATCTCCAATTTATAAAAAATGCCCGAAGCACTCAAAGACCGTTATACTACCAAATTGATTCGAGCAATTGGAACGGCAGTGCACCAGGAATATGCTGTGTTTGCCGTGGCTGAATTTGTGAAAGCAGTGATGGACAGCGATTGGGAGCACCGCGAACTGAAAGCGCGCATGCGGCACCTTACCCATTGCCTGCACCAGCAGTTACCCAACCACTTTCCAGAAGCTATTCCAATCCTAAATCGTGCTTCTTCTCGTTTCGATTCAGGTTTTCTTTTCATGTTTTTCCCTGATTATGTGGAAGTATATGGCATGGAACATCCTGATGAAGCATTGCAGGCCCTGGCTTGGATGACTCGATTTTCGAGTTCAGAGTTCGCCATACGCCCCTTTCTGATTCGCTATCCGGAGCGTACTTTGGCAGCACTTCAAACCTGGTCGGAAGATGAAAACTATCACGTGAGGCGTCTTTCCAGCGAGGGCTGTCGCCCTTTGCTTCCCTGGGCCATCGCTTTGCCAGCATTCAAATCTAATCCGGCTCCCATTCTGCCCATTTTAACCCGCCTGCGCAACGATCCTTCTGAATACGTGAGGCGCAGCGTGGCCAACAACCTCAATGACATTTCCAAAAATCAACCTGAATTGGTTGGCGAATTGTTGAGTCAATGGAAAGGGGAGACCAGGGAAACCGACCGCCTGTGCAAACATGCTGCAAGAACCTTGCTCAAACAAGGCCATACGCGCACTTTGCGTCTTTTTGGATTTGGAAACCCGGAGAGCATTCGGGTGCAAAAATTTCAAGCTAAACCATCAGTGGTTCCTTTCGGAGGAATTACATCGCTCAACATCACTTTTGAAGTAGCAGCATCTCAAGCCCAGCTGTTGCGCATCGAATACCGCGTTCATTTCGTCAAAGCCAGAGGCAAAAAGTCTCCAAAAATGTTTCAAGTGACCGAACGTAGCTTTTTACCCAGGAAACATGATATCATCAAAACCCACGATTTTACCGAGCGCACCACCCGCAAACACTATCCCGGAAAGCATCAAATAGACCTGGTCATTAACGGTGAAACCAAAGCAACCGTCACTTTAACATTGAAATCCGATTAATTCGTCGATCATTCCTATCTGTTCCACGAAAATCGGGAAACCTTAGGAGCGTTAAAACGTACATTCGTAGATGTAGTATATTAGAGGTATGCTTTTACATGAAAGAGCTTGATTCAGACCTGTCGGAGATGATACAGGAAAAGCTGAAATTCTAAAAGCAACTCTCTGCTGAATACAATGAAGAAACGACTGATCGAAAGCTCGAAAAATTTCGGTCAAACAGTTGATTGAAGATGACGTCTCACTTTCTCCGCCTCCACTCACACAGGTCGATGATTCGGCTGGTGCTTTTTCTATATTTCGGTACTCTTGGTCTTTCAACCGTGTTGGCCGAAGGTACCAAACAGTTCATGCCCAGCAGTAGCACCGACATCCGCGTCCAGGTTTTTGACAATGGCAATCCTGATCGCGACTTTATGACCTACATTGCCGATACGGCGAGCCGGTTGCACATTCGCATCTCCGATGTCAACAATGAAATGATCTACATGGGCTTTAGGCAAGACAATGGAGACGTATACTGGCGCCTGCGCGATCCACTCGGAAACATCGTCATTAGCCCTTCCTTAGTGCCCTCTTCGGGTACAGGTTACATCAACAATTACAACAGCGCGGTAGCAGGTCCCGATATTTTAGATCCGACCGACGGTTACACACCCATCACCTACACCCCTTCGATCCCAGGCGATTACTACATCGAATTCAATCCAGGTGATCCCGACAACTACATCGGTGGAAGCAGCAATGTGAAGCGCACCTTTCGCTTTTTTGACATCACTGTAGTAGACATGAGTGACACCACGGCCATTGAAGGCCGTTTGTGGTCGCAAGCGTGGGATTTCAACTGTATGTCGTCTTCCAACCGGTTCGAAGCGGCCATGCACATTTATGCCGTGGACAGTATCCTCACCGAAATTGATTTTAACGGTATTCAGCCTTTCGGATTTGTCATTTATTCCAACAGTACAGGACCCAATAATACCGGCGATGTAGTGTTCGACCGTCAATCGGTAACGGGGCAGGTAACCCAATTTGCTGAGCACAAACTGTTTTTGCAATTGCCCGATTCCAACGAATTTCCTGGCACTAAACGAACGCCACAATTTGGAGCACCTTCAGAAATTACGGGTTGTTTCAATGATGGATTTGAGATTGGACTAAATGCCACCCACCGAGGGGTGGTCGACGTGTTTATCGACCTCAACAACAACCAGGTATATGACCCGGGAACCGCAGATGTGTTCTTCACGCAAAACATTGAAGTAGGGGATAATACCATTCCTTGGGATGGACTCGACGGTACAGGTGTATTAGTGCCAGACGGTACTACCATCAACTTATACTTTCAATATTTTGCCGGTTTGAATCACCTGCCGCTTTTTGATGTTGAGAACCATACCAATGGCTTCAACGTTACCACCGTGGCACCGCCCAATTCGGAGCAAGATATTTTTTGGGACGATAGCAACATTTCAGGGGGAACCGTTAGCACGGCTGCACCTTGTAACAGCAACTGCCATACTTGGGCAACTGCCCAAGGCAACGTCAACACCATCAACACCTGGTGGGTGACCAACTATGATTACGATACCGTAGCCTTTACCTTGTTTTATGATTGTACGCCGGTAGCGGTGGACGATACAGTAATTACCGGATTCAATACCCCCATTACAGTAGACGTTCAGGCCAACGATACCGACCCGGATGCCGATCCACTGACCACTGCAATTATTGGTGGGCCGGCCAATGGCTCTGCCATTTTGGTTGGCAACAACATTCAGTATACGCCCAACAACGGCTACAACGGCCCAGATACTATTCAATACGAAATTTGTGATAACAATGTGCCGGCACCGGTGCTTTGTGATACCGGTTTTCTATACATAACGGTGGAGTGTGATGACGATGGTTTGGTATCCGTCTTTGAAAATAGTGTGGATTCGGATGGCGATGGCCAATCCAACGAATGCGATTTAGACTCTGACAACGATGGTGTATTGGATGCTGTTGAAGGAGCTGGAGATACTGATGGTGATGGAGTGCCCGATTTTCTGGATCTCGATTCTGACAACGATGGAATTCCTGATGCGATTGAGGCCAACGGAGGAACTGCACCCTTAGGGTACAATGCCAATACTGGACGCATTGCCGGTGGCGATGCTGATGGCGATGGTTTGTTGGACGCAGTAGACAATGCTCCTGGAGTGCAATACGGTGGAGGCTCTACTTCTTCCATTGCCGATGGAGACAGCGATGGCGATTCCTTTCCTGATCGGATCGACCGGGATGCCGATGCCGATGGTATTTTAGACCTCGTAGAGGTGGGCGGTACCGATGTCAATGGAGATGGTGCAGTGGACAATTACACCGACTTGGATCAAAATGGAATTCACGATGCCCTGTTGGGTGCTCCTTATACCATATCCAACTCGGATAGCGATGGATTGCCCAATTATTTGGACAGAGACTCCGATGGCGATGGAATTACCGACAACCGGGAAGGACAAACTACGGCAGGTTTTGCTGCCATTGGAGCCGCTACCGATTCGGATGGCGATGGCATTATTGATACATACGATGTCAATTCTGGTAATAACCCCATTACACCAACCGATACGGATGGGGATGGAACCCCGGATTACCTGGATACCGATTCGGACAACGACTCCGTATTGGACATTATTGAAGGAGACGACAACGACCAAAACGGAATTGCCGATGGTTCAGCCACTGGTACCGACAATGACAATGATGGGGTGGATGATGGCTTCGAAGCCGACAATGGATCCGCTTTCGGAGGCTATGAGAACTATGCTCTACAAAATACCGATGGCGATGCTGAGCCAGATTGGCGCGATGTAGACGATGATGCCGATGGTATTGCTACTTCCAACGAAACCGGAGATGTAGACAATAACGGCACACCAGACTACCTTGAAGTGGCAACTTGTCCTATTGGTTTTTCATTGCAAACCGGAACGGTCAATGGAAATGGTGATGCAGTGTTCAGCCAGTCTGGAGTAGGTAACCCAAACAATGCCTTGGGAGCACCCGATGGATCTTTTGCGCTGGTGGCCTTTGGCGATAACATTGTTATTGATCTCACGGATAATATTACTCCGGGCAATAATGTGGTACTCACCATTGCGCGCAACCAGTCTACAGGAGCCGCGGCCCAAGCTACAATTGAGCAATCGGCTGATGGTTCGCTGTTCACCAACAGTCAAAACTATGTGGCTACGGTGAATCAACCCACCTTCGTAACGGTGAATTATACCATTGTGGGTTCTTCAGCACGCTACATTCGGGTAACCCGTCAGGCGCGCGGGGTGGCCTTAGATGCACTTTCTTATTCCTTTACCGGATCGGTTTGTGAAGTTGATACCGACATGGATGGAGTACCCGATGATATTGACGTTGACGATGACAACGACGGTATTCTGGATGTAGTGGAAACCACCGGTGATTTTGACAACGATGGTATTCCAAACAACCTGGACCTGGATTCGGACAACGATGGTATTCCTGATGCGGTAGAAGCCAATGGCGGTTACCTGCCGGCTAATATGAATAGCCAAGGGCGTTATCCTTCGTCCTATGCACTGGCCAACGACAGTGATGGAGATGGCCAGATGAACGATGTAGACGTCAGCACGAGTGGTACTGCTTTGGTGGACCCCAACACCGATGGCACCGGCAACGTAGATCGGTTGGATTTAGATTCTGACGGCGATGGTCTGTTGGATGCAGTAGAAGCCAACGACGGATCATTACCGGCCAACATGGACAATAACGGGCAGTATCCTTCCGCTTATGCCATGGCCAACGATGCCGATGGAGATGGAATGATGGACGACATTGATCCTGATGACGGTGGCACGGTGCTGTTGGTTCCGGATAACGATGGAGACACCACCAAAGATTACCGTGATCTGGATTCGGATGATGACGGAGATAGCGACAACGTAGAAGGCTTTACCGGTACGGTGACTGCAGTAGGCAATGACACTGACGGCGATGGGATTGATGATGCATTCGATCCGGATTGTACCCCTTGTGGCGCTACCAATGGAAATGTTGCCGATTTGCCCGATGAAGACAGCGATGGTCGACCTGATTATTTGGATAGGTGCCTGATCTCGGTTCAGGCTGGCTTGTGGAACAATCCGGCCACCTGGGGTGGCACTGTACCGGATTCCTTTACCTGTGTGATTGTACAACACAATGTACAGATCAACACCACCGGCTTTGCCAGTGATGTAACGGTAAACAGTGGAGGTATAGTGAATACAAACACCACCGGTAGAACATTGAAAGTATACGGCGATCTGGTAGAGAATGGAGGAACTGTCTCTGGTACAGGAACCGTTTGTATGTGCGGTAATGCTGCACAAACCATTTCGGGCACGTTCACCTTTCCCAACTTTGAAGTAGACAATTCGGCGGGAGTTTCGGTCTCTAGTACAGGGAACATCACCATCACCAGTAAAGTGACCTTGAGAGATGGTAACTTGACGAACAACAGTGGTGGCACTTTTTTAATGACCGGTACCAACGGACAAACCGGCTGGACCTCAGGAGTAGGAACGGGTAACTACATTGGAAACATTGGAATTCAACGCTTCGCTACCGGCTGTGATGGCTTTTTAAGTTTAGGCGCACCTTTCGATGCCACTTATGCCGATTACAACAACTTGTATTTACAAGGTTGCAATGGCTGTTTCAATCCTACTGGCTTTCAAAGTGGCTATACGTATGACGAGCCCACCGCGGGTACCAGTGACAATGGATATATCGCGATTGGCGACATCAATGATCCCATTACCAAGGGAACCGGGTTTTTGGTTTACCAATGGAACACCACTTTGAATGTACCCGTGGAAATCACCGGCAACTACAGCCTCGATCCGTTCTCATTTCCGGTAAGTTATACTACCACTGCCGCTGGCAATCTTCATGACGGTTTCAACCTGTTGGCCAACCCATATCCTGCGCCTATTGATTGGAACAGTGCCTCTGGCTGGACCAAGAGCGGTTTCTGCGATGCAGTGTACACCTACAACCGCTGCTTGAATCAATACAGCAGCTACGTTTCGGGCATTAGTGTGAACCAGGGAACGCGCTACATTTCTGCCATGTCGGGCTTCTGGGTAAAAGCCCACCAAGGAGCAGCCTCCTTGCAAATCAACCGGAATGCAATTGTGGATGATCTGCAACAAGACCTTTATAGTCAACTGCCTTTGTCGGTGTTGAAAGTGAAAA
>CALCCE010000027.1 GCA_937899835.1 uncultured Flavobacteriales bacterium
GGCGTTGCATTCATCGGTATCTAACTGAATTCTAATCGGTTTCTAATCGATTGATGCTTTGGTGTGTGGTACTTTTAAAGTGAACCTTAACCCCAGTTCATGATGCGGCTACCGACCCCGGTTTTATGGTTTCTTTTCCCCTTCTTATTGGTACAAGGAGCACTTGGACAAGACCTCAAAGAAGCTTTTCGAGACGGTGGACTATCCAAAAGCCGGGTAGCCCTTAAGGTAGCCCCCACCCAGTGGTTGAGTGGCGAGGTTGGGGCTTCCTTGCATTTTTTGGTGATTAGAAAGCTTAGCCTGGAACTGTCGGGCAGTCGCCTGGGCCCTTCAGAGCACATTTGGCACGAGCAAACCTTTAATTTTCCCGATCCCTTTTCTGATAGTGAGGTAAGTTCTCCATTGCTGGATCAGGTGAAAGGCGGTAGGGCTTTCGGAGCTGAATTGCGTTGGAGCCAATACTATGGGAGTATCATTGGGCTCCATTTTTTTGGAGGAACTACCCATCGTCACTTCTCTTTTTCTGAGGCGCAGTCGGTATCTCTTTTGGAGCATTCTTTCGGAGCAAGCGTAGTGTATCGTATTGCCCGTAGAGGAGTTTTAGAGCTGAAAGGGGGGTACGGTTGGCGCAATTTCAATTCCCAATTGACTGTTCAAGAGCTGTGCGAATCGGTTCCGCGAAGGACCGATTTTGCGGTACTCGACCTCAAGCTCGGACTTCTGATTTTTTAACCCATTGCGTATGAAATACTTCATCCTTCAGGTGCTTTTCCTTTTTGCCTCAAACTGTTTGGTGGCCCAAAGTACGCCCAAGGCCTTTGTGGAATGGGGGCCTAAAAAGGCCTTCAATAATAAATTGGAGGAAAAGTTTATCAAAACAGACGGTGAGTACACTTATGTGTTTTGGTATACTGCTCAAGGCTTTCAATTGCAAAAGCTCGATCGAAAAATGAAGGTGGTGCAAAAATCCCGTTTCAACGCTTCGCATCGGGGCAACCGCACCTCCCTCAATTATTCGGTATTGTACGGTGGAAAAATTCATGTTTTCTCTTCTTTCTACAACCGGAAAACGCACCGCAATCACTTGTTTCATCAAGCCATTGATCCATCTTCTTTTAAGGAAACAGTGCCGCTACAACTGATAGGGAGTATCATTACCAAAAGGGAATCGCTATGGATCACTACCGAAGAGTTTGCGGATGATGATATCACTGGCTATTTCCAGTTTCGCTTAAGTCCAGATAGAAACAAGCTATTGATCTTGTTCGCCAATCCGTATTCCAAAACCGGCTCAGAGTCATTTACTTACCAGGTATACAATCGCAACTTTGAAAAGGAATGGGAAAAAAAAGTGGCGCTACCTTATTTGGATAAAAATTTTAAGATAGAAGGTTTTCGAGTGGATAACCAGGGAAATGTTCACCTCATAGGTTGGGAAAGGGTTTATGATGAGTTCAATAAAAGGAAAAAGGGTGTCTCGTTATTACGTTTTTTCAGCTGGTTCCCAAACACTGCCTTTTCCACCAACCACATCATTGAACTGAGCAATATCAAGCAGATTGAAAGCATGATCTACTTGATGGATGAAAACGACAAGCTGATTTGTGCCGGTTTTTTCAAATACCCAAATCTCAAAGGAGTCAGAGGCTCTTTTTATTTGCGCATCGATCCTGCGACAGGAGATGTGATCGAAAAAAGTGTAGACAGCTTTGATTCCGAGATCTTTAAAAAGCCGCTTACCAAGTTTCAAAAGGAGCGCGATGACCAAGGGGAACTGGATTATGGCGATTGGTTCGACTATGAACTGGATGAACTCGTGATTCGTGAAGATGGAAGAATACTCTTAGTGGGAGAGAAACGAGATTATTACCAAGACTATGAGGTAATGACCGATGGAATGTTAACGATGGAGTACGACAACTACCAATACGATGACATTCTTTTAGTGAGTTTGTCACCATCAGGTAAATTGGAATGGTCTACCCGAGTGCCCAAAAGTCAATATTCAATAGACGATAATGGAATGCGGTCTTCGTATCACCTCAAAGTGACGAAAGATCATTTGTATCTCTTCTTCTACGATGAGGATAAAAATTTCAACCGCTCCTCCGAAGACTTGGTGGGTAAAAGCGCTTATGAGTCGCTGGCTGTGGTTCAGGTCAACGATTCGGGCCATTTCGAAAAGCATAAGCTTATTTCAAAGAGCGATATTCAATTGAAATTGATTCCAAAGTATTTCTGGGACCGAAATGAAAAGGAGGTGTTACTCTATGGCTACCGCAGGCCTTACCTGATCTTTCGCCGAAGCAGGTATCAATTCAGCCGATTAGTGTTCTATTAATTCAATATTGAGCATTCTTGCTTAACCATTTTTTCTCGTGGTTTTGGGTTGTTGCTATCCGAACCACACTGTTTCTAAATATTAACAATTCCGTTTCTTAAGCTGCATTGTAAATCCCCCATGGCTGCGCTATTTTCGAAAGCTCAATTGGATTTGAAATGCGCCAAGCCCTCCTGTATAGCTTTTTACTTATCGTTTTCTTTTCCTGCCAAACGGCAGAAGAATCTACCCATACTTCGAATAACACCGCTCCATCTTCCCCGGATCAGGAAGCGCTAAAACCGGAACTGAAACCGCTGGACTATGTGCCCGAGTGGGCGCAAGAGGTGTTTTGGTACCAGGTGTTCCCAGAACGATTTCGCAATGGTGATCCCAGCAACGACCCCACTTTACCCGATATGGCCGGTTCCTGGCCGCACTTGCAACCCGAAGGTTGGGCCATCACTCCGTGGGGCCACGATTGGTATGCACAAGAAGAATGGGCCAAAAATTCGGGCGAAGATTTTTACACCACCGTGCAACTCCGCCGATACGGAGGCGACTTGCAAGGCGTTTTAGACCGCCTCATCTACTTGAAAGACCTCGGCGTGAGGGCCATTTATTTCAACCCGCTCAACGATGCGCCTTCGCTGCACAAATACGATGCCCGCAACTACCGGCACATCGACCGCAACCTCGGCCCCGACCCCAAGGGAGACGCGCAACAAATGGCCCTTGAAACGCCCGATGATCCCACCACCTGGTCTTGGACCAAAGCCGACAAGCTGTTTTTGAAACTCATTGAAACGTGCCACCAGGAAGGCATTCGGGTCATCATGGATTATTCCTGGAACCACACGGGCATTACCTTTTGGGCATGGCAGGATGTGTTGGAAAAGCAAGAGAAATCGCCCTACGCCGGTTGGTACGAAATTGAGGCTTTTGACGATCCCAACACCGAAACCAACGAATTTGCCTACGCCGGTTGGGCAGGGGTAAAAGAGCTGCCCGAACTAAAAAAGGTAGAAGTAGTAAATCGGGAACACGGCTTGCCCTACGAAGGCAACCTGGCGGAGCCGGTGAAGCAACACATCTTCAACGTGACCCGCCGGTGGCTTGACCCCAATGGCGATGGCGATCCCTCCGATGGCATCGATGGCTTTCGCCTGGACGTGGCCGAGCAAGTACCGATGGGCTTTTGGCGCGATTACCGAAAATTCGTGCGCAACATCAACCCCGAAGCTTTTTTGGTAGGGGAGATTTGGTGGAAAGAATGGCCGGATGAAATGATGGACCCACGCCCCTACGTGCAAGGAGATGTATTTGATGCCGTGATGCATTACCAATGGTACCGGCCGGGTAGAAAACTCTTTGCCAACGCAGAAGGCGGCATGCAACCTTCTGAATTCATGGCCGCCATGAAAACCATTTACGAGGGCTATCGCCCGGAAGTAGCCCGGGCGATGATGAACCTCACTGCCAGCCACGATACTCCGCGGTTTGCCACATCATTCTACAATCCAGGTCCATACAAAAAAGGCTGTTCGCCCCGCGAAACCCCTGACTATAAGATCGATCGACCTGGAGACCTTACCCAAAGGCGCCAACGCCTGATGATTGCCCACCAGTTTACTTTTTTGGGAGCTCCACACGTGTGGAATGGCGATGAGGCGGCCATGTGGGGTGCCGACGATCCCGACATGCGCAAACCTTTGCTTTGGGCTGGACCAAAATATAATTACGAAGACGAAATCACCCACCCTTTCGGGAAAGAACGGCCCCTGAACGAAATCAAAGGCCCCGATCAGGAATTCAGGGATTATTACAAATTCATTTCCGCCATGAGGCGCAAGCAGCCTGCTTTACGACTGGGCGACCTCGAATGGATCACCGCCGATGATGAAAACGGCATACTGGCGTATCGCCGAACCTACGAAGACGATGAGGTGATTGTGATTTTTAGCCTGGCAGATGCGGAACAATGGTATGAGTTGCCCAACGATGGAAAACGGTACTATCGGGTGTTTTCTTACCGCGGCAATTGCGAACTGCATGAAAAAAGCCTGCTTTTCAATTTTGAAGCCTTGGGTGTAGTGGTGATGTCCACCCGCAAGACTTGAGTACCATGTCGCTATTCGATCGGGCCCGCCTTTTGTCTTTTCACCGTCAGCTAATGGCCGACTTTGGGCCCGAATCGGTTGAAGCTTTGGCCTGGAATGACCGCGAAAGCCAGGAAATCCGGTTTCAGCAATTCTTAGCTTTGGGCGATTTTTCACGAGCATCCGTTTTGGATGTTGGGTGTGGCAGAGGTGATTTGAAAGCCTTTTTGGAGGCGCGTTTTTCGGAAGTCGATTATACGGGAATCGACTTGGTTCCTGAATTTTTAGCCAGTGCGCAACAACGGTTTGGACACCAAGGCCAATGGCTTTTGGGAGATGTTGCCACCGGAGATATTTCCAAAGTCGACTATGTGTTGGCCAGCGGTACTTTGAATTATCGATTCGATGAACCAGAACAAATTTTTCAAAGCATTGAGCGACTTTGGCAGCTCTCTGCAAAAGGAATCGGGTTTAATCTGCTGAAAAAGGTGGAACAGCGCAGTGCCATTTTACAAGGCTATACACCCGAAAAAATAGTACGATTTTGCGAAAGCCTTTCCGCGAAAGTCACCTTGATGGAAGGCTACCTCGAAAATGATTTCACCCTGCTGTTGAAGAAGTAAGCCAGAAACTATTGAACCACAAACTTGCCGGTTTGGGGCAATATTCCCTCGGCATTCAACTGGTAAAAATAAACGCCCTTAGCAGCGTTGTCCGAGTTCCAATCGCTTTGAATCGGCCCTGATCCGGTTTGTGTGCTTACCAGATTTCCCGTTAGGCCAAAAATGCTCAAGGTCCAGTCGCCCGTCATCGTTGGCGATTGAAATTGAACTGCTCCGTTGCTTGGGTTTGGAAATACATCCAGTGCAGTAGCAGCAACACTGGGCTGAGCAGCTACCGAGCTCACCAAATTGGGAATAGACAGGCGATAGAGTTTACCATGGGTGGGGTTCACCTCCCGGTTATCCACAATAAACAAGGTTTCGTTGTCCGAGAAAACCACACCCTCTTTTTGAGTAAACGGCCAGTTGATGCTCGTATGGCTGCCCCCGAAAAAATCGTTGCCAACAAAATCATAAAAGACCCAAAAACCGGTATTGCTGATCAACACCAGCGTTTCGCCATCCGGGCTAATGTCTGCCCCTGCGATTTGAATGGTGGTTTTAAAACTGCCCATCAAAGTGGCTGCGTGTTGCCCCGGAGTATCGGGCAGGCGATAGACTTTGGTTCGAAGGTCCAATCCACGGTCGCGGGTAAACAGATAAAGGCTACCGTTGAAATGGATCATGGATTCAATGTCAAAATTTTCTTCGCCTTTGGGCGGAGGAAACTGCGTTTGATCGGGCAGTAAAAACTCAATTTCTTCCGCTTGTACCGTATTGCCCATAATCTGGCTGGGCGGTGGAATTTTATAAATCTTCAGGTCGGTACGGTCGTTGAATTCGTTGCCAAAATCGCCAATGTAGAGGTTGCCCACATTGTCTTGCGTCATGTCTTCAAAATCCCGGGCCGTAGCATTGCCAATGGTGATAGTGCGTTGGATGACGCCGGTCTCATCGATTTCGAAAATCTCAGGTCCCGAATTGTTGTCGCTGTGGCTCCAAAGCGAATTGGGACCGATGTATTCAAGGCCCGAAGCCCCATCCAGATCGCCGGGCAGGAGGCCCAGTTCTACCGGTAGTGCTTGTTGACCAATGGCAGAGAAGCCGACCAGCAACGCCCCTGAAAGTGATAGCCAAATTTTTTGCATCAGTTGAATTGGGGTTGAAAGTTGGTATAAAAAGAATTCCAGTCGGTGCTTCGATAGTGTCCTTCACCAATAAAAACCAAAAACGGTTCCAACTCTGCCGGTTTTTTGTATCCGGGAATCGGTCCAAAATTGCGGTAGTTTTCGTCGAGGATCACAAAGGTAGGGTAGCTCATTTTTCCGTTGAGCAGCCAAACGGCCAACTGGTGGGGAGCCCTTGGGCGGTCGCTGGAAGGCACCATCGCACTGTCTTGAAAAAGAACCGTGTCCCGCATTTCGGCGTCCAGCTTCACGGCATAATAATGCTCGTTGAGGTAGTTGACCAGGTTGGGGTTTTTAAAGGTCGTGGCATCCATGCGCTTGCACCAGCCACACCAATCGGTGTAGGCGTCAACAAATATTTTCTTGGGCGTTTCGGCGTTGGCCGCCATCATTTCTTCCCAAGTCATCCAATTGATTTTGGGAGGAGGAGTAAGGGCTATTTCTTGTGCCCGTAAGGTGGTGAAACCCATGAGAAACAGAAGACCCAGAAGTGTATAGCGTGTGATCATGATCGGAGCTTTAGGCGGGTAACGTGAATTTACTAAAAATCGTCCGTGCGATGGAGCACCGTCATTTCAGCCGTTTGAATAGGATTCCCCGCCTCATCGGCATAGGCGAAGTGCCAGGTTACGACTACTTGCTGCTTTTCAGGGTTGGCCTGCAGGTGTTTCACCACCACCTTAGCGTGGTTCTGCTGGCCTGCAAATACCGGGCGGATAAATTTCCAGTGGTTGATTTCCAAACCAGCGGCAACACTGTGCCCAAAGCAGGGGACCCAATGCTCCTTATAGATTTTCATGAACAGGTGCGGACCACTGGCTACCAAGCCTTTGAAACGGCTCTGAGCCGCTACTTGCGGATCGGTATGGAAGGGTAGGGGATCAAAGCGTTGGGCAAAATCAATGATCTCTTTTTCCGAAAGCACGGTGACTCCAAAAATGAACTCCTGACCCACTTCCAGGCTACCAATCGGTATTTTCTCTTCCCGGTTTTCCATCCGGGTGAAATTACGAATTCATAGATTAGCTCTCGGTAAATCAAGCCATCCAACATGCAGACACCCATTCAACACACCGTTACTGAACGCTTTTTACGCTACGTACAAGTCGATACACAATCCGACCCCGATTCCACCACTTTTCCTTCCACCGAAAAACAAAAGGACCTGAGCCGTATTTTGGTAGAAGAGCTTTTGGAAATGGGCATTACCGATGCCCACCTCGATGCTCACGGGTACGTGTATGCTACTTTGCCGGCTACCACCACCAAAAAGGTCCCCACCATCTGTTTTTGCAGCCATGTGGACACCTCGCCCGATGCTAGTGGAACCGGAGTGAAGCCGCAGGTGTACCGCAACTACCAGGGACAAAAAATCGTGTTGCCGGGCGATAATAGTCAGGTGCTCGATCCAGCCGATCTCACTGATTTGCAAAATCAAATGGGGCACGACATCATCACCACCGATGGCACTACTTTGCTCGGGGGAGACGATAAAGCCGGAGTGGCCGAAATCATGGACATGGTGCACCACTTTATCACCCATCCCGAAATTTCACACGGGAAAGTGCGGGTGTTGTTCACCCCCGACGAAGAAGTGGGCAGGGGGGTAGACCATGTGGACATGGAAAAGTTGGGTGCCGATTTTGGCTACACCGTAGACGGTGGACGCCGTGGAACCTTAGAAAACGAAACTTTTTCGGCCGATGCGGCTGTGCTTACCGTTGAGGGATTTGGGATTCATCCGGGCTATGCCAAAGATAAATTGGAGAATGCTGTGAAAATCGCAGCTCGCATTTTAGAGCGCCTTCCCCAAGACCGGCTGTCGCCAGAAACCACCGAAGGCAAAGCACCTTTTGTACATCCGGTGACGATAAGCGGCACCGCTGAAAAAGCGGAGATTGTTTTCATTTTACGCAGTTTCAACTCCGATGAATTGCCCGGCTTAGCGGAAGTCATCCGAACAGCCGCAGAAGACGAGTTGCGCAACTACCATCGGTCCAGCTTTCAATTGGAGGTGAAGGAGCAATACCGCAACCTGAAAGAAATTCTCGATCAACACCCGGAAGTGGTTTCCCATGCGGAAGAAGCCATTCGCAGGGCTGGGATGGAGCCCGAATTGGGCAGCATCCGCGGAGGCACCGATGGCAGCCGCTTGAGTTTCATGGGCTTGCCTTGTCCCAACATTTTTGCGGGGGAAAAAGCCATCCACAGCAAACTCGAATGGATTTCGGTGCAAGACATGGAGTTGGCTGTCAAAACCCTTGTAGAGCTGGTGTGCGTATGGGAAGAGCGATCCGAGTAGAGCAGCCCACTGAAAAAACGATATAAAAAAAGCCCGGAGCAAAATGCTTCGGGCTTTTTCTTTATAAGGTTCAGTGTTGCTTAGGTGACCCCGTGCAACAGTTTGTTAATCGGCTTGGATAAAATAACCAGGAGGATGCCTACGCCAACGGTGATTAGCCCCATAGTAGTATAAACATCCACATACTGAGCAAGGCTATCTGCGGCTGTAACGACGGCTTCCTCGTCACCACCTTCACCACCGTGACTTTGTCCGGTAGCAGTGGCCAAAATACCTGCCACATAGTTCGAGGCAGCAAAAGAAAGGAACCAGCCTCCCATTGCCGTACCGGTCATGTGTTTGGGTGCCAGCTTGGTTACCATTGACAGCCCGATCGGAGATAAAAACAGCTCACCAGTGGTGTGCAACAAGTAAAGTAGAGCCAAGGTCCAGAGTGGAACGAGGTAATCTTCGCCTACCAAACCGGAGGCGAGG
Organism: uncultured Flavobacteriales bacterium; assembly: GCA_937899835.1. GTDB lineage: Bacteria > Bacteroidota > Bacteroidia > Flavobacteriales_G > Salibacteraceae > CALCCE01. The sequence goes on from CALCCE010000027.1 coordinate 8,985, forward strand.
TAAACGACCAGGTATCCCAACCCAAGCTGTAGTATTCCGAGACCAAACTTTGCAGGGATGTTCGGGTTCTTACCCATCTGTGTCAATTTGATCCACATGATGGAGAAAATAGACCCGAAGATCAAAATGTAGGCAGGGTTAAAGAACTGCGTGGTAGCGGCTCCCATTTCCCATCCAAAAATGACTCGATCCACATTTCTTCCAGCGAAAAGGGTAAGCGAAGAACCGGCTTGTTCAAAGCAGGCCCAGAAAACAATGTTAAAAGCAAACATGATCAGCATGGCAAACATGCGATCCCGCCATATTGGGCCTTCCTTAATGGCACCCGATAGTAGGTTGTAAATCACCAGTACCGCCGTTACTGCCAGAAGGTATCCAACCACTTCAGGAAAGAGCATCAAACCATAAATGGCTGGAATGATGGCAAGAGATCCAATGATGGTGACGTGAAATCGACTTAACGGCCCCATCCATGGAGCGTTGAGCTTTTGAGGATCAGGAGGAAGCGCTTTGGATTCAAAGTTCTTTCTACCGAGTTGAAAAATGATCGTTCCGACAATCATACCGATACCGGCCAATCCAAAGCCGTAAGGGGCTCCAAATTCTTTTCCGACCTCCGCACAAACCGTAGTGGCCAACAAAGCACCAATGTTGATACCAATGTAAAAAATGGTGAATCCGGAATCTTTTCGCGGGTCACCGTCTTTATACAATTTTCCTACGATACTGGATATGTTAGCCTTGAAGTATCCATTCCCAACAATGATGGCCCCCATACCGATGTAAAGCCATGTTTCTGTCCCGCCAAGAATGAGAAATTCTCCAATCGCCATCAGTACTCCTCCAAGAAGTACCGCGTTGCGATAGCCCAAAAGTTGATCCGCAAGCTTACCGCCCAATACCGGAGCAACGTACACCAAGGCAGTGTAAGCGCCATAGATTAAGAAGGCTTCGTTGTCTCCTTTTACCAGAGATTCTGTTAAGTAAAGAAGTAATAGGGCACGCATTCCATAGTAGCAGAAGCGCTCCCACATTTCGGAGAAGAAAAGGGTGTACAACCCCTTAGGATGACCAGACTCGGGAAAGCCTTCTTCCTCTTTCAAAGGGCCGTCGATTACAGATTCAGACATGTAGTTGGATGATTAAATTTTCCGGAAAATCAGGTGGATAATCCAGGCTAATATAAAATTTCTTTGGCTTAAAGATTCTCCAAGATGAAATTCGTCATCTTGTTGTAGAGGTGCAACCGGGTGTTGCCACCATAAATGCCGTGGTTGCGGTCCGGATAGAGGTAAAAATCAAATTGCTTGTTGGCGGCAATCAAGGCATTGACCATCTCCATGCTGTTTTGCACGTGCACGTTGTCATCGGCCGTACCGTGGATCAATAAGTAATTGCCATTCAAGCGGTCTACAAAGTTGATGGGCGAGTTGTCGTCATAGCCTCCGGGATTATCACCGGGCGTTTTCATGTAGCGCTCTGTATAAATGGTGTCGTAGTAACGCCAATTGGTTACCGGTGCGACTGCAATCGCGGTTTTGAACACATCGGCACCCTTGGTGATGCACAGCGATGACATATAGCCTCCATAGCTCCAACCCCAAATACCAATGCGGTCGGCATCCACGTAAGGCTGGCTGGCCATGTATTTGGCACCTTCGATTTGATCTTCGGTTTCCAGGTAACCCAAAGCGGTGTAAGTACATTTCTTGAATTCGGCACCGCGTGCGCCTGTACCCCGGTTGTCCACCGAAACAATGATGTAGCCTTTGTTGGCCAGCATCTGGTACCAAAGGTCGTTGAAGCCCCAGGTTTCTTTCACGGTTTGGGCTCCTGGACCACCGTACACATACATGAGTACCGGATACTTTTTGGAGGCATCAAAGTCGCGGGGTTTAATCATCCAGCCATTCAAGGTCACTTTTTGCGAAGTGGTGAATTGGAAAAACTCCTTTGGGGCAAACTGGTACTTGTCCAGCGTTTGGCGCAGGTTTTCGTTGGTTTCCAGGTCGCGGATTTTTTTACCATCCGAATTGTGGAGGCTCACAAAATTGGGCGTATTGGCCGATTGGTGGTAGTTGATGAAATACTGAAACCCACTGCTGAACACCGAACGGTTGGTACCCGCTTCTTTGGTCAGTTTCTTTTTGCCCGATCCGTTCAACTTCACCGAATAGAGGTGGCGCTCCATGGGAGAAACTTCAGCGGAAGTAAAATAAACCAGTCCGCCTTTTTCATCTACGCCATGGATTTCGGTCACATCCCATTCGCCTTTCGTCAACTGCTTTTCGCTGCCGCCCTGCATGTCGTAGCGGTAAATGTGGTTGTAGCCGTTTTTTTCGCTGGAGCGCAAAAAGCCACTGCCGTCTTTCAGGAAGTAGAGATCGTCGGTAATTTCTACGTAGGATTTAGAGGTTTCCTTGAGAATTTCGTTCACCGATCCATCCTTAACGTTCGCCAACAAATAAGTCAATTCATTTTGCAAGCGGGGCATGATTTGCACACAAAGCAAACTGCTGTTGCGGGTCCATTTTATCCGAGGGATGTACTCAAAATCGTAGGGAATGTCAATTCTACCTTCTGATCTGGCTTTTAAATCGTAAAAGAACAAACGGGCAAAAGCGTTCGGCTCACCCGCTTTGGGATATTTGTAGGTGTAGGGCTGTGGGTACAGTTCACCATACATGTCCATGGAAAATTCTGGCACATCTTTCTCGTCAAAGCGGTAGTAGGCAATGGTGTTGCCATCCGGTGCCCAGGAAAAACCCTTGTCGAAGCCAAATTCTTCTTCGTATACCCAGTCGGTGGCACCGTAAATAATGGAGTTGGATTTTCCATCTTGTGTACACTTGAGCGTTTCGCTGGTGTTGATGTCCAGCACAAACAAGTTGTTTTCCCGCACAAAAGCTACTTTATCGCCAGCTGGAGAAAAAGTAGCCAAGCGCACCTTGCCGGCTGCGGAAACCAAGGTGACTTTCTTGCTACTGAGGTTGTAAACGTAATAGCTGGCCCTGGTCGAATGCCGGTAGATCGATTCTACTTCGGTGGCAATCAATACTTTCTTTTCATCGGCTGAAAATTCATAGTTCTCAATGCTGATGGGCTTTCCATTTTTATTCGGCACCACTTCGTTGCCCGCTACAATTACCGCTACTTTTTCGCCCGTTTCGTAAGAATACTTCACAATGGCCTTGCTGCCACGATCGTCTTCTAACCGGGTGTAGTGCTTGCCGTCTTTCATCGAGCGGATGCCACTGACCGACTTTTGGGAAAATTTCCTACTGCCCCAGATGTCCCTTACGGTTATTTCGGGTGGAGCTTGTGCAGCAATGAAAATCGGAAATGCCAGCATCAAAGCAGGCAAAAGAATTCTGAGCGAACGTTGCATAAATGAATTGTAGTTGGTTCCTGACAGGGCTCCGAATTTAACAAAATATCCCATGGAGCAATGGGGCACAATTTTGCAAAAATCATACCCGATACAGGAATCTCTACAACGAGGAAGAAACGCAGGCCCAGTTGTCTGAGCCATGAAGCAGAACTTATTGCACCACTACCCGACGGAAGACGGTTTGGTCGGCTGTTCGAACCTGAACAAGAAAAGTGCCCTTTCCATAGGCGGCCAGGGGCAATTGGAGGTTGCTTTGTCCAGTTACGGACAGCTCATTCAACAAGCTACCTCTGAGATCAAACACCGCAATTTGTGCGCCTTGCGCTGGCAAACCGCCCAACGTAATCGCATCGTGGGTTGGATTGGGAAACAGAAACAGCGACTCGGCCGACCATTCGTTCAATCCTACCGGGGCTTCGGCTACAATGGTTTCATTGATAATCAACTCACAATTGGCAGCATCGGTGATGGTCACCGTCACCTGGCCTGCACACAAGTTAAAGGCGTTCAATATACCAGAACCGTTGGACCATGCGTAGGTTAGTGGAGGAGTTCCTCCTGTGGCCACTGCGGCCGCGCTACCATTGCAATTGGCACCAATGCTGTTGGCAGTAACCACCTGACCTTGCAGTAGGGTCCCATTTCCAACAAAAGAAGCAGTTCCCGTTCGTGTGCAACCGTCGGCATCGGTCACGGTGACCGAATAATTACCTGGGCTAAGACCGGTAATGGTGGCCGTATTTTGGTTGCCGGTGGCCGGCCCCCATTGAAAGGTATAGGGAGCTACACCACCCGTTGCAGCAGCAGTAACTTCGCCGGTGCTTTCGCCACAGTAAGTGGAGTTGTAACTCAGTTCGATGATGTTGCAGCCAAAGGAACAACCGTTGGAAGACAAAATGCTCGACCGACTGGTATTGAGCGTAGCAACCATAATTTGCGCTTGGTCTTCCGTAAACATGTTCATGCAGTTGTCGTTCACATAATCCATGTAGTTCATAAACATGTCTTCTGTGCCGCAGGTGGTTTGCGGAAACGATGGGCAACCGTAATAGGGAGCGTCTGAATCCGGCGTGTCATTCACACCATCATCGATGCCACATCCACCACCCCACATGTGGTCCAGGTTCAACCAGTGGCCCACTTCGTGGGTGGCAGTACGTCCCCGGTTAAATGGAGCAGTTGCCGTACCGATGGTCCCGAAATAATCTACGGATACCACAACACCATCCCGCTGAGCATTGGCTCCCGGAGGCGTAGCAAAACCGAGCAATCCTGCACTCAATTCGCACACCCAAATATTAAGGTAGCGGTTGCGGTTCCAAATGTCCTGGCCGCCTTGAGAAGTGCGGTAGTAGGCATTGGTGCTCCCAATGTTGTTTGTGGTGGTTTGGGTGCGGGTAATGCCGTCAGTCAAATCACCATTGGGATCGGAGTTGGCAAGGCAAAACTCAATCTCCGTATCTGCGGCTACGCCTTGAAAAACGGATGGAGTATTTGCCGCATCTGCATTGAGCCGACGAAAATCCTCATTTAAAACATCAATTTGTGTTTGAACCTGAGCCGCAGAAATATTTTGTGCAGTAGTTCGGTAGATCACGTGCACCACCACTGGAATGGTGACCACTGCCCGACTTGATTGGTGTTGCTGCTGATGATCGATCCAGTCTTTAACGTTTTGTTTGCTTTGCATCCTACGGTTGAGGAAGTCGGGATCTTCCTGGCTCATCTCCTGGATCACATGATCGTGCCCACAGCGGTCAACGCCAGGAACCAATTCTTGGTGATGGCTGGAATGGTGTTGTCCGAAGGAAAAGGACACTATCAATAGAGATGCAGTAAACAGGAGTACAAGCTTGTTCATGGCATTAGGTCGTTAGGCAGACCCAAAACTAACGTATAAGTATGAAAAAGGTTATTGGAAACTATCGAATTAGCTTGGATTTTCAATCATGATTTTATGGAAGGCTTTTCAATTCCGCAGCCCATAACAATCGCTAACTTTGAGGAATAGATGGCAGAGCAGATGAACTATCAAAGCATTACTCCCAAACACCTGGAAGATTTTAGGCAATTGATTGCAGAAGAACGGTTGTTGACTGATTTGGAATCCCGACAACACTATGGACACGATGAAACTGAGGATTTGCTCTTTCCGCCAGAGGTGGTCTTAAAACCGGCCGATACGAAAGAGGTGGCCGCCATCATGCAGTATTGCCATCAGGAGAAAATCCCGGTAACGCCCATGGGAGCGCGGACAGGCCTCAGTGGCGGTGCTTTGCCCGTCAAAGGTGGCGTTGCTTTGTCGATGGAGAAGTTCGATCAGATTATTGAGATCGACGAGCTCAACCTGCAAGCTACCGTTGAACCGGGAGTCATTACGCAAGTGTTTCAGGAAGCGGTGCAGGCCAAAGGTTTGTTTTATCCTCCTGATCCCAGCAGTCGCGGCAGCTGTTATTTGGGCGGCAACCTGGCCGAAGGAGCCGGAGGCCCCAAGGCAGTAAAGTATGGGGTCACCAAAGATTATGTGCTCAACCTCGAAGTGGTATTGCCTACCGGAGAGGTGATCTGGACCGGAGCCAATGTGCTGAAAAACTCCACTGGGTACAACCTCACACAGCTAATGGTAGGTAGTGAAGGCACCTTGGGTATCATCACCAAGATTGTATTCAAACTGCTGCCGTATCCCAAACACGATTTGCTCATGCTGGTGCCCTTCTTTTCTGCCGAAAAAGCCTGTGCAGCTGTGTCGGCAGTGTTTCGGGCGGGAATTGTGCCTTCTGCGCTCGAGTTTATGGAACGAGATGCCATCGATTGGACCCTACGCTACATCGATGGGGTGAGCTTTCCGATCAAAGAAGAGGTAAAAGCCCACCTGTTGGTAGAAGTAGATGGCAACGATCCGGAAGTGTTGTTCCGCGATTGTGAGGCCATTACCGAAGTGATGGCACAATACGAATGCGATGAAATCCTTTTTGCGGAAAGCAGTGAACAAAAAGCCAAGCTGTGGAAGCTGCGCAGAAGGGTAGGGGAAGCCGTAAAATCCAACTCGGTTTACCGGGAAGAAGATACCGTAGTGCCCCGCTATGCCCTGCCTGAACTATTAGCAGGGGTAAAAGCCATTGGTGCAAAATACGGTTTTCGATCGGTGTGTTACGGTCATGCCGGAGACGGCAACCTGCACGTCAACATTATTAAAGGCGACCTCACCCCTGAGCAATGGAACCAGCGGGTGGTAGAAGGCATCATCGAAATTTTTCAGCTCACCGTTGGCCTTGGTGGCACCCTTTCGGGAGAACATGGCATTGGTTGGGTGCAAAAGAACTATTTGCCCTTGGCCTTTGATCCGGTGAAAATCGAATTGCAAAAAGGCATCAAAAAGTTGTTTGACCCCCATCAAATTCTCAATCCTGGCAAGATCTTTCCCGACTAAAACGCAAAAAGGCGATTCTCTCGAATCGCCCCTTTACCTAATTCTTGTTTTCAGCCCTTAGCTGGCCGGAGGAGTATCCGGTGCGGAGGCGTTGTCGGCTTCATCATCGTCGTCTTCCTGATTATCACCACCGGTGATCCAGTCACCGATAGAAATGATCTTGTCGATCACCTTGTCGGTTTTGTCGTCGGTGAAAACGGTTACCATGTTCAAAATGCGGCTGGTAATGCCCCAAATCTTTTTCATGGTACTGATGAAATGCTCCTTGTCGGCATCCGTAGCACTGTTGCCAACAATGTTGTCGCCAATGGTGACCAAAGCGCCCAATTTGGCATCGGTTTTTTTGCCGGTCACTTTTAGCGCGATGGCATAATCTAAGGCCTGACGGAGTACGGGCCAATATTTATCGAAACGCTCGGCAAAGTCGGAGTCACCAAAATTGTCTGGTGGATCGGGCGTGGTGGAAGCCAGTTCAATTAACTCTTTGAATTTTGCTCGGCGTTCGGCTCTTGTTGAACTCATAATTTTAAGGGGGTTTTGATGTATAGAAATTGGATGAGTTTACATTTTTCTGTCCGGAGGAGTCCCCTGGACTAACCGCGGAAAGCGGTGAATTTTAGGTTGTCGTTTCCGTCTTCGGAGTGGTGGACTCCGGATCGGGAGGATTTATTGGGGTCGCGCTTCCATCTCCCTGAGCTTTCAGGGTAGTGTAGGCAGCTGCGCTTATGCCCATCAATAATAACGCATTTGTTCCAAATGATGGTACCTGCAAGGTAGTGAAAGCCTCCGACAAATACATGACCCCAAAAATGAGGGTAAACACCGCGTTTTGAAACCGGTGAATGCTCACACCTTCTCCATCCGAAAGGATATCGAAAAAGAAACCTTTACTCGGTTGATTGCTTTGCGGCTTTTTTTCTTTCATGTTGCGTTCATCCACCAGGGTGGAGGCCAAACTCGTACCTGCACTTATGCCCAACAGGATGAGGGAACTCGAGGTCAGGTCGGGATCGTCAGCGGTCAGCAGTACGATAAAGGAATAGGAGGACAGGATGATCAAAGTCCAGAAGGCAAGTTGTGTTCTGGAAAGGCTGTAGGTTTCGGAACCTCGCTGTTTGAGCAGCCGTGAGGCAATGCCCAACCAAATCAAAAGCAGGGTGATGATGATCAAACCAATCACCACAAAAATCATTTCTATACGGTTGTAGAAAGAAATGGTGAAGTTGTGGTAGTCTCCGGGGATCAAGGTGCCATCTCGTTTTCCTACGCTCACGGTAACTTTCAAGTCCCGTTTCCCCAGGCGGTAGAAGTGGCTTAAAATCTGATTTCGGTTGAGCTTAAACACAAAGGCATTGTCCGACGGTTGATCGGTAAGCGCTTGTATACTGTCCAAGGGAATGTCGTTGATGAACAGAATGACATGACCAGATTTGTCGGAAAGGAGGTTGCTGTAATTGTTGACTTTTACCTTGATCATTGCCTCTATCCCGGTTTTGTGATCGTTGGTATCGCCAAGGGCCGAAACCCACAAAATTTTAGGAGCAGGCAATGGTTGTGAAGGAGATATCTGGGCAGCTGATGGCTCAGGTTTCGAAGCTCCTGAAACTTTAGGTTCATCAACGGCTTGAGATGCTGCCAACGAATGCAAGGAAACAAACAGCACGAAAAGCAGTGGCAAAAGGGGCTTTGTCATAATGATGGTAGATTTGATGGAAGGGCACCGGTGGTGAACAGTACTTTTCAAACCTAAATAAAAACCACACTTATTTCAAAATAATGGTCGAAAAATGCCCCTTTTGGGTTAGATAGAGCACGTACTAATACGTGGCTCAAACGTAGATCGAATTAGTGAGTGATCACCAAACGTAAACTGGTTTGCTCCTGGGTTTGTAAGTTCCAAACGCGGAGTAGATACGTGCCTTTGGCCAGCATGGAGATGTCCCATCCGGGGTGATCTTGAGAAGCCGTATTTCCTGGCATAGCGGCCTTCCACACCGTTTTTCCGCCGAGGTCCATCAGTTCCAATTCCAGTGGGCCACTTACTCGGGAACCCAACGAAAGGTACAATCGGGAATTGGCGGGGTTTGGAAAAACGGAAATGCTCTGTTTCCAGCTTATTTCTTGCCCCATCGAAAGGGGTTCTTGGGTGGTCACAGAATCACAAATACTGTCTTGCCCGCATGGCCCGAAAACCGTGAGACACACCTGGTATTTTCCCTCGGCGGGAAAAGTATGCACCGGGTTGAGATCGTTGCTGGTAGAACCGTCTCCAAAATCCCAAATGACCGAATCTTGTCCGACGGAAAGGTTGGTGAAATTGTGGGTGAGAAAGGAGGAGGTGCTTGAAAAGTTGGCGTCAATGTGCCAAAATGTGGTGTCGGCGTTCCAGGTGAGGAGGTCGGGCAACACGGCATCTGCTGCGGCTTGTTGCAAGGTTTGTGCCTGCTGACTGGTGATGCCACTGGGAAAGCTGGCGCCTACCGGACTTTCCAAAAAGAAGGTGGCAAACATGGTACATGCAGCCAGGTAGCTGCCATGAATGGTGGGGTGGCTGTTGTCGGCCGTCCACAAGTCAAGTGTAGGATAAGCATCCAGGGCCAATTTCCAGGCAATGCCCACCGGAGAAACGGTGGCATTGAGTTCATTCGCGATGCGCAAATAAGCCGTTTCCAGCGAATCCTGCATGTGTTCGAAATCCGTAAAGTTGGGGCTACAGTGGGTTTGGTTATTGTCGCACTGCTGACCGCCAAATTCCCGGCCCCAGGTCATGTAAAACACGGGTTGAACACAATCTTGCGCCCGAATGAGCGAATCCAATCCCCGGGCCGCCGGATACATACTGTTGTCGCGGTAGAAAGGAATGACCGGAATCTGGCTTTGCTCTTGCAACACGACATACCCTCTCGTGGCCTGCCCAATTTTTGCAATCACGGTGGCATTGTTGAGGTGATTGCCCAAGGTGTTGCCACCTGGATGGTGGGCATCTATGGTCAGCACCTTTCCTTTTGATGTGGCAATGCTTTGGGTGAGTTGGGCGAGGTTGTTGTAACCGGTATAGCTGTTGCCAACAAACAGGGCGTGCACTTGTGCTTGCCCTTGAAAAGCACAGGTCAACAGCCAACCGAAGAGAAAAGTAAGCTTACAGAGCGGGGAAAAACGCGATTTCATAATAGCAGGTAGACGCCACCCCAATTGGATGGATGCCTCAAAATACAAAATTCATCGGCAAAGTTTTTAGGAGGCGGGACGGGTCTCAAAACGGTAGGGCAATTCGGGGTGTTCCCACACCTTGTTTTCATCGCCTTCCATCACCAATTCCATGGGCCAGGGAAGCCCCGGAACTCCGGTAGGAAACCAGTTTCGGTTGATCCGGGAAACAATCAGCAAACGGTCACCAGTTCCCAATGCGGCAAAGGTTGAAGCCACCGTGCTGCGTTCCCACACCTTAACGCCAAACGCTGCCCGGATCTGGGTAGCAAATTGAAGGGTGGAAGGTACCGTGAGGCCTACCTCACTCAAGTTAAGCAAACAATGGGCTCCAAAAGGTCCATGGTGTGCATTGGGCAGGTCGTGGCGTGCAATGAACTCCACAATGTTGCCGGCGGGATCGTGGAAATACAAGGCTTTTGCATTCCAGTCGGGGAAATCAATGCAGTTGCGGTCTTTGAAGGGCAACAACTCTACCCACTGTTCCAGCCACGCTTCGGCTTCGGTTACCTGGTTTTCAGGAATGTTAATGGCAAAGTGATACCGGGGAGTGCCATCGGTAGTGGCCGTTGTAAACCGCAAGATTTCAGTCCCGATCTTTACGGCAAAACTGTTTTCGTCGGCTTCTATTTCCGTAAGTCCCAGCACATCAACGTAGAATTCCTTCATCGGAATCAGTGCCATGGTTTGAAAAGTGACTTCAAGAAACCGCATGCTTAAAAATGTTGAGTAGGATTTAAGTAAAACATCTTTTTCCAACCTTGTGGGCTAGTATCTATGCGCCAGGGATAGGGAACCACCGACATGAGGCTAAAGTGCAGGTGGGGCGGTTTTCCCTTGGCATTACCGCTGTCGCCTACACTGCCGAGCCGTTGCCCGGAATGCAACCAGGAAAAGGCGCTAACCTCCACCGATGCTAAGTGTGCATAGTACTGAAACCGCCATTTGGGCCCCAACACCAGCACTACCTTGCCACCCCTGCTCAGTTCGCCTTGGTAAATGACCAAACCAGAAGCCATGGCCTTTACCGGAGTGTTTCGTTTCGCGAAAATATCGACTCCTTTATGGGTGCCCGATTTGCCCCAGGGGTAGTACCAGAACGATGCTGGATTCCAATCGGATGCACTTGCTCCTTCCACCGGAATTTGACCATCTTCCGGCAGTAGAAAACCCACACCAAGGATCAACATGAAATAAAACCACCACTTGCGGAGCAGCCTGCGCATCTTGTTACTTTTTCTTAAAAATTAAATCGGATAGTGGTTGGCAAACAACGATTTGCCCCCTGACAGCCGATAGCTGATCTCAATTGCCTGTTGGCCGGCATCTGCTTTCTCCTTGGTGCGTATCACCAACTTCTTCTCAAAGCGATTCCGGTTTTTGTTGTACACACTGGCGTAGCCTTTCGACAACAGTTGCTGTACCATGAGGTCATCTTCCAGCGTGTTTTCCATCCAAAAACCATCGTAAACCAAGGGGATTTCGAGCAGGTTGAGTGTGTCACCGGTGGCAGTGTGGCTTCGAATCTCCACTTTCCACTGTTCAAACAACTGCCCGGTATCTGGAAAACCTTGCCGGTTGATCTCTTCTTCGAGGTGCGCGCAATAGCTATCGAAGTGCAGAAATACCCGGTAATCGGCATTTTCGAATACAACGACCGCTGGATTGTGCACTGCACTCAGCTTAATGACCGATTTACCTGGAATCAGTGGGGAAGGCAGCGTTTTTCCACCCTGCCCAAAAGCATGGGAAGCACCCAAAAGGCCACAAAAAAGGAGTACGACAATGCGAGACATAACAGAGCTAAGGTCAAGATACAACTTTTCCATGGGTTGAATCGATCTCTTGGTGGGAAGCCTCTTCGACAGGGAGTCCCAAACTGGCCAGCAAGACGGCTTTAGTGACTTGATCACTTTCTTTTGAAGTAGAAGCAGGCTTCATTTGATCTACTAAATACCTATCGATTGCTCCTTTGTTTTTGGCTTCCAATGGTCCGTGATGGCCACATTCACCGTATCGCCCGTCTGAGGGTAGTATCTACTGAATAGTTGAACCTGTTTTTGCGGCCGAAGCACGAAATACCATCTGCTTGTGCGCCAAACCTTCACCAATCGACCCGTAGGCGAAGGCATAATGCTGTTCATGAAAAAGGCAGGCTCAAAACCAGGGTAGAAGAAAGGTAAGAAGGTAGAAGAGAAGCAAAATAGAAGGCGTCAAAGTAAGTTCCATGCGAAGCAGGTTGCAAAACCAAACCAGGTGAAAATAAAAAAGCAGGCTCTCCAACCTGCTTTTTTAATCCATCAAATTATGAAACTCATCTCGAAAATTTCTTTTCAAGATTAACTTACTCCGGGGCTATTTACGGGAGCTTTGGAATAAGGTTCCGTTTTTCTGAAAAAAAATTCTCCGGGTCACATTTTCTGCACCTTTCGAATCTGGATGGCCTCCCCGGTGTTCACCTTGAGCAGGTAAAACCCTGGTGGTATTTCGCTGATATTTAGTGTATAGGGCATTGCAATGGCCTTGCCAGGCTCACGCCTCATAACGACTCGTCCCGACATGTCTTGTAATTCCAAGGTGCTTTCTGTGGTTCTATTGGTGTTCCATTCTATGAAAAGCAAATCTTGTCCTGGATTGGGGTAGACCTCCAATGCCAAAAGTTCAGCCGATAGGTCATCAATTCCTACGAGCACCACCATAATGTCAATGGTAGTATCTACGGTATCGCAGGCATTGCTTGCCGTGAGGGTAACCGAAAATTGAGTGTTTTGGGTAATGAAATAAAAATGGCTGGGATTGGCTGCCGTATCGGTTCCAATGCCATCCCCAAAGTCCCAAACGTAGGCTTGGGCACTGGTGCTCTGATTTTGGAAAAGGACCGAGCCTGTGCTGTCTTGCGTAAAACTGAAATCAGGGACCGGTGCGGTTAAAAGGTTGAGCTGGTTATCGTTTGAAAAGCTTTCGCAAAGTGCAGTATTCACCCGGCACCGAAATTTATAACCGTCGAAGCTGGCATCCATTGGAAAAATGGTCAGTTGAGGAGTGCCAGGGTTGAAGAAGCTGGGAAAAGAAGAGACATCAATGTCGGTGAAGCCACCGCCAATGTCGACTTGCCATTGGTAGCTGAGGTTGCTCCCGGTGGCAGTAACGGTGAATTGGGCACTATCCCCTTGGCATACATTGGTATCGTTGTTAAGCGTTTGTGCAACCGGTAACGTTTCTACCACCAAGGTGATCGAATTGCCAACTGCCCAACCCGAAGTATTGTCGCTTACCACCAACCGATAGCGGTATCCATTCATAGAGGGAGAGGCAGGTTGTATGTCCAAGGTTGTGGTATTAACACCAGAGTAGACCCCTCCGTTGCTTAAATCGCCGAAACCAGAACCTTGGTCTTCTTGCCACTGATAAGTGAAAGTGCCAACACCCGAAACGGTGTTCATCAGTGTAACATTGTTTCCTTCGCATACTTCAATACTGTCTATTGTATCGTTGACCGCGAAACTGTCGAAAACGCTATAGTTGGCCATAAAGGCCCCTACAATTCCGGGAGGCGCTAAAAATCCAAAACCAGCTGAAGGGTCGAAGTCAGTATCCTGGTCAAAAAGCCCACCGAACAACAGGGTGTTTGAACCTCCTGTGGCCACTGTTCGGCCTACAGAACCCGACAGTCCTTGAGGGAGCGGCCCCGGGGTAAATTCTAAAAAGCCATGACTCCAGATATGGTCCCCGTTTATGGAATAACAGGCCAAATAAGGATTGAGACTATCGTTTACCAAGCCAATAATTGCCGTGTTGGAACTCGGGTCCATGTCAACCGCTTCACTGAATTCTCCAGTGATGTAAATTCGAAAATTATCGTCCATGGCCATGTCCTCCACCACATCACTTTCTCCTGCGCCAAAGCTGTTGGCCCACAAAAGATCGCCGGAAGGGGTGTATTTGGCCATGAAGATATCGTTGATACCATTGCTGGTAAGTGCGGTGGTGGTGGAGTCGGGTGAGAAATCAACCGAACCGCCGATGTGCCCGGCAATAATTGGATTACCAAAAGGATCGATACAAATGTCATGTACCATGGCAACCGCCGGGCCACCTATCGGGTCGCCTAAGGTGATGACCTCAATAAAATCCCCCTGAGTGGTGTAATGCGCTAAGTAAGCGTTTCTAAAGCCAGAACTAAATGAATACCGAATTGCGGAATCTGCAGTATCGGGATCAAAGTCGGTGGTATCGGTAAAACTTCCGGTGACCCAAAAATCCTGGTTGCTTCCCATGCAGATACCATCTACGGTAACGCTGCCCAAACTGTTGATGGCAAATCCGGTGAGGAGTTGACCACTGGGAGAATAGCCAGCAACGAATCCGTTGGAGAATCCGGTATTAACCACAAAATCAGGCTGGGTAGGATGGAGGTTGAGCACTCCTTTAAATTCTCCACAGACCCAAAGGTTGTCCTGATCGTCGGCAGTAGAGCTCCCAATCGGGTTAGACGCTTCGGTATTGAGTTGATATACCCAATCAAAGTCGCCGGCGGCATCAATACGTGCTACAAATACATCGGATTGAGAGGTGGGACCATTGAAAACTTGTCCACCAATGAATGAAGTGCTCCGAAATTCACCTGTGGTGTATACTGCGGGTGTAGAGGTGGCATTTACCTCAAACACTTCCACCACACTTGGACTGATGAAATGATACACCGTATCAAATTGGCCATTGGGTAAGTAGCGAACCAAAAAGCCATTTTGGCCACCCGCCCCGCTAATGATGGCGTTTGGATTGGAATTGGTAGGATCGAAATTGACATTAGGGCCGCCAAAGGAGCCGGCAATCCAGCTGGCTCCGTCGTTGGCAACTGCTGATCCGGCTGCGAAGGCGCCCGCTTGGGCGCCTCCAATGGAGTTTGCCCATTGATAATTCTGGGCAAAACCTGAGGTGGTCATACACAAAAGTGTAGCCACCCAAATAGGTAGATTTATAAATTTCATGAAACTGGGTTTTGTTGACTTGGGGTCAAGTCAAATATAAGGTGATTTAGCCATTTTTTTAAATAATTCTCTCCCTTACCAACCTGAAAAGATGACAAACGGGTAATGCTTTCCTGCGCTTTGATTGCGGTATACTACAAAGTCGCTTTGGTAAACGCGTTCAGGTGGGTTTTTGAGAATGCCTCTAAAGAAGGCAGGCGTAGATGGGCAACGACAAATCTTGGGTCGTTGCTTTGTTCGGTATCTGGAATGGCCACCACCTTCATGCGTGCCGCTAGCGCAGCAATAACACCATTGACCGAATCTTCAAATACCAGGCAATTGACCGGAGGTACACCCAACGCATGGGCAGTACTTAAAAATACACTGGGGTGCGGTTTGCCCAAGGCTTCATTTTCGGCCGATTGAATGATGGACAATTGGGAAACTATGTTCAGTTTTTCGACTACTGCATGAATGAGCTGCATGGGCGAAGAGGAGGCCAGCGCCATCGGGAGCCCTTGTTGGGCAAACAGCTCCATGCTTTGGTAAACTCCTGGCAGGGCGATTGCTTTTTTCCGCAGCAGGCGCTCCATTTCATCCAGAATCCAGGTTTCTACTTCCTTTGGGCTTGGGCCGTTCCACGGGTGCAATTGATACCAATGCTGCACTACTTCATCCAGGCGTAGGCCCATGGTTTGCCTACAATGTGCATCGGTAAGTGCAATCCCTACTTTTTTAAAAATGCGAATTTCAGCTTCTCGCCAAAGCGGTTCCGAGTCGACCAACAGGCCGTCCATGTCGTAAATAATGGCCTGGATCACGCCTTTATAAGTTGACGCTTTTGCCCTTGGGGAATTTCACGGTGTAGGTGATGCGGAGGGTCTTGGTTTCACCAGGAGCCAAGCGCAATTGCCAAGTTAAAAAGCCAGTTTTCTCTTCCTGAACAGCCCCCGAAATTTCTTCCACCGATACACTGATGCTGCGATCGGTGGTAAGAGGAACCTGATCTTCTACCGCAATTTCAATGGCCGTAGATTTGGTGTTGCGCAAGGTGATGTCCCAAGTAAGGGTATGCACCTGATTGGAACCAATGGTATTGTTTTTACAAAGCTCCTGGGCCTTTTCACGGGTTACTACAATTGAGGCATCCCGGCCCAAAGAAAGATCGAGGGTATCGCTGGTTTCACGGCTGTCGATAAAAGATTGCCCGATGTAGGTGCCTTGGTAATAAATGTTGGCTTCGCCAGGAATGAGGTTGTACTGCGACCAACCGGTAACTTTGGCCAACAAAAAGGCCGCCTTATCCTGCTTGGGGGCGGTGTAGAACTCGTAGGTCGCCGTATCTTAAAAAAAATAAACATTCACCAGGTGCCGTTGCCCATCG
>CALCCE010000028.1 GCA_937899835.1 uncultured Flavobacteriales bacterium
GAAAGCTCAGCAAGATCTCCAAAAACAAACACAAAAAACAAGGTATACATCACCGGCTGAATGAGGTACAACAAAGGGCCCATAAGGGTTAGCTAATAGATGGTAACAAATTCACGCCGAACAAGCAGTATCAACAAATCGCGGTAGGCCCAGACTTCTCGTAGTCCGAACTCGAAAACCGACTTCGTGGGGTTGATGATGATGTCCCAGGAATTTGGAGATGGTCCCGTTTTTTTACTCATACCCTCCTTATTTCTTCTTCTCCTCGTTCTCTCCGTAACCATAACCTCGGTAGCCATAGCCATAGCCGTAGCCGTAGCCGTAGCCGTAGCCATAACCATAGCCGTACTTACCGTAGTAGTAGTAACTAAACCGGCGTTGACGAACGCCATTGAGAATGATACCGCAGTCAGTGAGGTCGTTTTTGCTGATCGCGTCTTCGATGAAGTTGACCGATTGGCGGTTGGTAAATTTACTGTTGAGTACGAAGAGCTTCAAGTCTACTTTCTGCATAAGCACCATCCCATCGGTGATCAAACTCAAAGGTGGCGTATCTACCACAATGTAGTCGTAATGCTTACGCGCTTCATCTAACAAATCGTCTACTTTTCCGTTCAGAATCAATTCAGAGGCATTCGGAGGCACCGGTCCGGATGGAATGACCATCAAGTTGTCAATGGGCGATTGAAATTGAACTTCGTCAAAACGAGATTTACCAATCAAAAGCGAACTGAGGCCTACCTCCGTTTCCATTTCAAGCGCTTTTCCCACTTTGGGCTTGTGCAGGTCGAAATCGATTAGCAACACCCGTTTATTCGCCATCGATAAAATGGTCGAGAGGTTAACGGAGCAAAAGGTTTTTCCTTCCCCTGGCAAAATGGAGGTAATGAGAATGATCTTAGCGGCATCCTGATTTTCGCGGTGCGAAGCAAAATACTGCAAGTTGGTTCGGATGTGTCGAAACGAATCGGTGATGATGCCTTTCGGGTTGCTTTGCAACACCATGTAGCCGGCAGGTTCTTTGCCTTTTTTAAATGGCAATCCACCTAAAATAGGCAGGTTGGTATATTGTGACAATTGCTGTACCGACTCAATGCGTTCAAAAAACAGGTGCCGTAAAAATGCCAGGGATACAGCCAGGGCTAAACCACCCAGCAAGAACAAACCAATGATTTTATTTTTGTTGGGACCCACCAAACCGATGGACCGGGCGGGCTCAATCACCTTGGTTTCAGGCACGATACCGGCACGAGCAATCACTGTCTCGGCCCGCTTGGAAAGCAGGAAAGAATACAGTTCTTCGTTGACCAACAACCTACGCTGGATGTTGAGAATCTGCCGTTGTGTCCGAGGAATACTCTTGATTCGACCTTCGTATTCGTCGATTTGAGATTGAAGGGTTTGTATCCCGCTAAGAAAAGCATTTTTTGAGTTGTTGAGGTATACCAGAATGCTCGCCCGAAGGTTGTTGATCTGGTCGTCTTTCTCACGAATTTTCAGGTTGCGGTCGGTGGCTTGCACCAGGCGTTCGTTCCGCTCAAGATTCAATTCGTACAAGTTGTTGATCGATTTCTTGAGGAAATCATCCGTTTCAATGATGAAAAACGAAGGAGGCAACAACTCTTTGTCATAATTCTCCAAGATGTAATCTTCGAGCGCTTCGATGGACTGAATGTTGATTTCCAGTTGGCGTTTGTCGGTTTCGTAGCGAATCAGTTCGTCGAAGTAAGCATTTTCCTCTTTGCTCAAATTGAGGATGTCTTCCGATTCTTTATACGACTGCAACTCGGTTTCAATCGTGGCCATAATAGTGGTCACCTCATCCAATTGCTTGTCGATGTACTGCAACGTATTCTCGTTGACCTCAATCTTATTCTCAAGCGTGTATTTAATGTACTCCTGGGAAAGGGTATCGAGAAATGCGCTGGCCCGCTCGGCCAACCGGTCGTTGACTGTCACTTCCAAAATGGAGGTGTAGTCAATGTTAACAATGTCTAAGGCCGATTGGTAACGTGAAATGAGCTGATCTCGACGGTGGGTCCGGAACATGTAGTCGGTTTTCTTGAACCTTTCTACACTCAATTCGCTCAGGTTAGGGCTGCGCTCAACGGTAAAATACAAACGGTTATCGGCTACCAAATCACCGAACCGGTAGTTTTTGCTTTGCTCCACGTTGTCCAATTCGTACGAGAGTCGAAAGCTGTCGACATTCAAGACATTCACCTTGAATTCCAGATTAGCATAGCCTTCTATACCCCTTAACTTGGTGACCGAAAACGGAGTGCCTCCATAAACCTCCTTGATTTTGAGCCGGCCCAAAATAAAATAAGAAACCTCAAGGTTGAGCTTGTCCAAAGCCCTGTTCACCAAATTGCTGGAGCGCAGCACCCGAACCTGGCTGGCTGCTTTCTCAAAAGTAGCGTAGGAGTTGTAGTAGCCTAGCCCTTGGTACAACTGACTTTGATAGTCATAAGTCTCACCAGAATCGAGAAGAATCTGTGCTCTAGAAGCATAGGTTTCTGTAAGGCGATGCGTGTAGAGGAAGGCCACCAAACCTGCCGCCAACGTGAAGATGATAAACAAGTACCAATGCTTCAGCAGGAAGTCGACAACTTTTTTTAAGTCTTCTATCCCTACTAAGTTGTTACTATTCGGTTGTATCATTATTCGAGACCAGGGTCAAAAAGACTTGCAAATATAGACAAACCGAGTAAACAGATTCACGGTAAATTCACCCGTAACAACCCACACAAATCATTCCCCGGAGTTTGTTTTCCTTTCATGAAAAAACTTCCCTCCTTCATAAAAGAAGGGTAGAATTTCACTCACAGATCTAATTTGCAGTTGCTCGGATTTTAATGTCGAATCGTAGACAAGCCTCTCTCAAACCCAACTATTTTACTTAATTGTTGTTCCAAAGTCTTGAAACACCCACAATTCATCTAAAAGATGCTATAAACAAACTCATGTAAGTTCTTACAAAAGCCCTTTTCGGAGTTGTATTATGAATTCTTTTACCTTTGTCCCTTGTATTAAGATAATTTGATTGTTATAACTTTTCATTTTATCGCTTTGTAATTCAATCCCATTCAAGATGAGAGCGGCCCTAACCTTATTGCTTTTTACCTTTTTGATGGTTGCCCAAACCGGTTTTGCCCAATCTGGTCCGGGAGGTGTTGGCAGCAGTGCCAATATGCTGATTTGGATGAATGCCGATTCTTCGGTCTTTAATGATGCAGGCACTACCGCAGCAACCAACGGCAATACTGTCCAGCAGTGGAACGATCAATCGGGTAATAGCAACAACCTTTCTCAAAGTACTGCGGCCTCTCGCGCTACCCTGGTGACCAACCAACTCAACAGCCACAACGTACTCAATTTTGATGGCTCCAATGATTTTTACCGGTTGGAGCTTGGAGCTACAGCTGCTCCTTTTACTTTTATAGGTGTATTTGCTTACGATAACCTCATTCAGCCCAACAATAACTTCGATTACGTTTACAACTTGGGTGCTGGTTCCTCAGGCATTAATACCAACGTGAGTATCAGTAGGGCTGCCGGCAACTTTGGTAGCGGACCAGACGACTATTACTCTTTTGATGGTGCAAACATTCGTTTTGGTCCAAATATCGTCGGGCAAGCCTACAACGTTTACAGTCAAATTTTTGCCACTTCTGCTCCTTTCCACAATTTGTTTCTGGACGGAAGCTCCTCCACGGTAACTGATTATACCGCATCCGTATCCACCTCTGGTGCTTTCAACTTAGGTCGCTTTCAAAACGGCACCAACGGTTTGAACTTTTTGGATGGAGACGTGGCTGAATTTGTGCTCTTCGATTTTGAAATAAACACGGCCCAACGGAAAATCATTGAAAACTACCTTGCGGCCAAATATGGATTGATTGTGGCGAACAGTTCGCTGTATAGCTTCGGAAGTACCCACCCACATGAGGTGTTTGGCATTGGCCGTGACGATGTTTCAAATGAACAAACCGTAGCACAGGGTTCTGGAAAAGTACGGATCGAGTCTGCTTCCTCCTTAGGCGATAGCGACTTCATGCTCATCGGCCACGATAACTTAGGTTTAAGCACGACTACCAGTGATTTGCCAGTGGCTATTGCATCTACCGCCAGTAGGGTAGAACGCGAATGGCGGGTAGATGAGACCAACGATGTTGGAACGGTAACGATAGTATTTGATCTTGAAGGATGGAGTTTTTCCAACTCTTCGTCTTACGAATTGCTGATTGATGCAGATGGCGACTTCACCTCCGGTGCCACAAGACACACCACGGGATTGAGCTTTGACGCAATTGCCAATGAGTTGACCTTTACCAACGTAGACCTTTCCAATTCCGATTTCTTTACGTTAGCAGCGGTAGCAGGAGTAATTAATAGTAATGTAGCTTCAGGAAACTGGAACAGCACTGGCAGTTGGGATTGTGGATGTATTCCAAGTGGTGGTCAGCAAGTCAACATTCTGGCCGGACACAACATTACAGTAGACATTTCCAATGCCGAATCTGGTGATTTAGACATTGCAGCCACCGGTACACTGTCTTTTAATGCCAGTACCAACTTGTCGGTTGCTGGTGACCTCACCAATGGTGGTAGCATTACTGCCGGCACAGGCAAGCTAACGTTTGCTGGAAATTCCGCGCAAAGCTTTACCAACAACAGCACAACGGTAACCCTAAACGATCTCGCACTCAACAATGCCAATGGGCTTACCCTCGTAAATGGTGAATATCAATTGGGTGGAAAATTAGAATTGGTGTCTGGTACACTTAACAATACTGCCACCTTTACTTTCTTATCCACCGACACCCGAACTTCTACCATTATTGATGGAACTGGTAATATTTCAGGTTCGTATACCGTTCAGCGCTGGGTAGGCACACGAAATGCCAACTGGGCCGATATCGCTTCACCAGTAACTTCAATAACCATCGCCAATTGGGATACTGACATTTTTATGAGTGGTGTTGGTGGAAACGATGGAACAGCTTGTTGTCCTGCATTTAATTCGGTATTCAAATACAATAATACCTCCCAGGCGTTTAACGCGGTAACCACTACAGCGACTACCGTTACAACGGGAGAAGCACTCGAAATCTGGTTGGCTTCCAACGCCAACACGCTGGATATTTTCACCTTTCAATCAAAAGGCTCCATCGATCTCAGCAGTCAGGCACTCACTACCAACACCGGTAACTTCAACCTTTTGGGGAACCCATATCCATCCTTTTTGGGCTGGACGGAACTCTCCGCTACCAACGGAAGCTACACGGATAATTTCTTTGTTTTCGATGGCTCCACCGGCAACTATGCCACTAAAGGAGATGGCGACTTCATTGCTCCTCACCAAGGATTTTGGGTACAATCTACCGGCGGTTCTTCGTTCACCATCAATACCACACACATTGTGGACAACGATGCTTCGGCAGGTTTCCCCGACCGTTTAGACGTTGCTCCAAAGTATTTGCAGTTGGACCTTACCAACGATGCAAATCCCTTCTCACACAAAACTTTTGTGGGCTTCGCTGCTGAAGCGATGGACGGTCGCGACAACAACGACCTTTCCTTCTTACCAAGTCCGCAGAA
This sequence comes from uncultured Flavobacteriales bacterium, assembly GCA_937899835.1. GTDB lineage: Bacteria > Bacteroidota > Bacteroidia > Flavobacteriales_G > Salibacteraceae > CALCCE01. The sequence goes on from CALCCE010000028.1 coordinate 5,605, forward strand.
AGAAGCGCCTAACATCACCTCCACGCTTGCAGGTCAAAAGATTTACCGCAATGTACTATCAGCTGGCCAGGAGTATGTTTCTGTTCCACTTCAGGTGGAAGTAGGTGAAGCAGGAAATTACACCCTGTCCGCAGACGAATTCACTGCGGTAGAAGACTACGAATGTATTTTGTTGGAAGATTTGGAAGCCAATAAAACCATCGACCTGCACACCAATCACGCGTATACATTTGATATGTATGCCGAAGGTGAAACCCGTGATTTCCGTCTACACTTTATTGCTCCGGAGCATCCCGATTGTGAAATCGGAACTTCAGTGACCACCGTAACCGAAAATAGCATGGAAGTACGCCAGGCTGGAACACAGGCTTGGATCAACTTTCAAATGATGGAAGAAACGGCAGCAACCGTACAAGTCTTCAATCTCTTAGGACAAGAAATTATTCGTCAGAACGTTAAGGCCCACACACAACGTTTTGTTCTTGATTTGCCCACCTACACTGCAACCTATTTGGTGGTGGTTCGAACCGGTGAGCAAACCTTTAGTCAAAAGGTGATTTTGACTGACCGTTAATCCCAATCCCGATTTTTGTATATTTGACTCGATTTTGGTCTTATGAAACTGAACCTTAAACAAATCTCGCTGTTGCTCGTCCTTTTGGCGGCATCCCCATTGTTTATGGAATTGATGGCCCAACCTGGGCCTCCAACCTCTGGCGGTCAGCCTCCATGCTGGCCCCCACCCTGTATTCCGGTAGACGGAGGACTTGGATTCCTCATCGCAGCCGGAGCCATTTACGGTGGAAAAAAACTCCTTGATATGCGTAAAGGTTGAGCCCAGGCTCAACTTTTTTTTTGACCTAATGCCAGCAGATGGCTTTGCTGCAAAATCCCTTTTTTCGTTTCCTCGCTATCGCAAGCCTGCTCGGGATTGCATGGTTTGGTAGCTATGAGTTTTTTCTCGACGAAGAAGACACCTTAGACATCTATGTGATCAAAAACCTGGTCTGGATTTCAGGTGGGATATTGCAACTGCTGGGTTATTCGCTCATCGATTCCGACCCTACAGATTTGAAAGTTCAAATTTTGGGCATCGACGGAACCCACGGCTTGTGGATCGGCGACAACTGCAACGGGTTGACCCTCTTCGCCATGTTCACCATTTTTGTGATGGCCTATCCGGGTGCATGGAAACGCAAGCTTTGGTTTATCCCTTTGGGGATTCTGGCCATTCATCTTTTCAATGTTGTCCGGATCATATCGTTGGTGCTCATTGTGTATTACTATCCCGATCCTGATGTGCTGGATTTTAACCACGATTATACCTTCCAAACCCTGGTATATGCCTTCGTGTTCTATTTCTGGTATCTATGGGCCGAAAAGCTATCGGGCGTAAAATTGGTGAACCCCAATCAGTCAACAGCTTCCGATGAAACGGCCACGCAAACATAGGTGGCCCCTGATCGTCCTCGGGATCGTTCTTATCGGACTGGGGTTCTTACGGGAGTTTGTTTTTCTGAACGTCAACTACATTCTATCTTACAAATACGGCTGGGAGGAAGAAAAACCAAGAACTCCAGCCATTCTCGAGTTTCTGTACGACTATTCCTACTACACCCTCTACCAAAGCAAGTGGGTGCTCACCGTGTTGTTTGCCGCCATCTTTGTGGCAATGACCTTGCTGGCTATTTGGATGGCCTTCCGAAAACGAAAGTTTCTGTGGTGGACTTTGATTTTTTTCGGGGCTTTGCTCTTGGTGGCTGGCATTTCCTTCGCAATCGGTTTTGCCTTAAAAGACGTAGAGCTGGTATACTATGAAAAGGGCTACCGTTTGTCCCGAAGAATTCTGGGGTTCATACAATCTCCCCTTTCGGTGTTGGTGCTGTTACCTGCTTTCCGATTGGCCCAACTTCGGCCGAAGGCTCCACCTCCCGAAGGTTAATTTAGCACCCCAGTAGGCTGCGCTGGCCTCGGAGTGAAAAGCCAGGTAAGAAACCAGCATCACCAAGCCAAAATCGGCGAGGCCTACCACAAACACGATGCTTAGGTGAAAAAAGGTGCCTGCGCCAAGCACCCAAGGCCGGAGTTTTCGAAACCATACCAGCAGCGGAAAACTCACCTGAAAAGCCAACACCAGCCAAGAAGCTAGCTTCATCGCCCCTTCCATCGGTACCAGGTAGTCCATGGCTATGGGATGGGTAAAGAAGGGAACTTGGAGCACCTTGCCCATAGCATCACCAGAAATCCAATCGGTGCCGATGAGTTTGTACAAACCGGCAGTGGCATAAAGAGCGACTACTTGCAGCCGAATCGCCCACATCCCTAAGTTGCTGCACAGGTTGGTCAACCCTCCCCAAAAGGTGTCTTTTTTAACCTCCCGAGAAGAAATGAACAACTGATAAAACAAAAACAGGGAGAGCATGTGGTACCCTCCGTTGGACAATTCGGTTCCCCGGTGGATGAGGTTGGCACTAAAGAACCAAATGCCAATGGCCGCCAGCCGCGGCCATTGGCCCCAAAGTCCCAGCAACAAAAAGGCTATTTGCCCGGCAATGAACCAGGGCCAAAGATTTTCGAAGCCGGGATTGGCCAGTAGATTGAGCAGTGCAAAAATCGGACTGTCCCAGTTAGATTGTGGCAGCATGAACCCTTCGGGCGACCAGATTTGAGGCGCAATGGGAAGCAGCAACAAGGTATTGACCAACAAAAACGCATACAACCCTATTCGAAATAGACGTACGGCAAATTGGTGCCGGTTTCGGCCAGTTAATTGCTCGGTAAGCCATTGGAGTTCACTCATAATTCCAAGGCTGGATATTCGAGTTCCTGGTGCGCTGCTTCACCCCGTTTCCAGCGGCTGGTTTTCAACCGCAGGCTACGAATTTCTTTTGAGGGATAGTGCCGCTCTAAGTAATCTAGCGCATAGCGGTTGGCCATTTGATAGCACACGTGCTGGCTAACCGCTTGCCTATAATTGGCCGTGGTATCGTTGCCCGGAGACTGTTGGTAATTGAGTCGAAAATGCATCGACACGAGGTTGTTGGCCATGCCTTCGTAGAGTCGATAGGCTTTTTGGTAATGGGAAATTCGGTATTGATAGTGCTTTTGCAACAACGAATCTCCCGGACAAATCCAAGCGCTCTGAGCTCCCTCAGTGGTCGTAAATTGAAATGAGAGACGGGGACCGTCGGTCGGTGGATCGGGCGCAAATACCTTTAAACGCTGGTGAAACAACGGAACGATGTATCCTCTTACCCCTTTGCGCACATAGTTTGGCACCCAGCTATCGGGAGCTAAATAAGCTGCGGTACAGAAAAAGTGCAGGGTAAAAACCGACAGGCCAAGGATAACGGCAAGGGAAAGAAAGCGTTGTTTCCACACAACCCCAAAATAACAACATTCTTCGAGCAAGTGGGTAGCTACTATCGAAGTTTATAACCGATAAAGACAAGGGCACTGTTGGCGGGTAGAAGTGTTGAAAAGTAGCCTACTCGGAAGCCATCACCCGGCCAGGGTAATTGTTACTTTTGGGAGCACTTTAAAGCAAAACAACATGAATTGGGATACGGAAGTTTTTGACCTGATTGACGATGAATTCGACCGACAGCGATTGGGTATTGAGCTCATTGCCTCAGAGAACTACGCAAGTGAACAAGTGATGGAAGCCGCAGGCTCGGTTTTGACCAACAAATACGCCGAAGGACTCCCAGGAAAACGCTATTACGGCGGATGTGAAGTGGTAGATCAGATCGAAAACCTGGCCATCGAACGGCTCAAGGCCCTGTTTAATGCAGAATGGGCCAATGTACAACCTCACTCGGGTGCGCAAGCCAATGCTGCGGTAATGTTAGCCGTATTGAAACCCGGAGACACCATCATGGGCTTTGACCTTTCGCATGGTGGTCACCTTACGCATGGCTCTCCGGTGAATTTCAGCGGTAAGATCTACAATCCGGTCTTTTATGGTGTGGAAGAAGCCACGGGACGCATCAACTACGATGTGGTAGCTGCCACGGCTGAAAAATACCGTCCAAAGTTGTTGATCTGTGGTGCCTCGGCCTACTCCCGCGATTGGGACTACGAGCGCTTTCGTGCAATTGCCGACAGTGTAGGAGCGCTGCTGCTGGCCGATATTTCCCACCCCAGTGGACTCATCGCCAAAGGCATGCTCAACGATCCCCTGCCCCACTGCCACATTGTGACTTCTACCACGCACAAAACCTTGCGCGGCCCAAGAGGTGGCATCATTATGATGGGCAAAGATTTCGAAAACCCCTGGGGCATCACCACTCCCAAAGGCAAAGTGCGCATGATGTCTTCCCTGTTGGATTCGGGCGTGTTTCCCGGCACCCAGGGTGGTCCACTAGAGCACGTTATTGCCGCAAAAGCCGTAGCCTTTGGCGAAGCCCTTTCAGATGAATACATGGAGTATGTGGTGCAAGTGGTGAAAAACGCCAAAGTGATGGCCGACGAATTTGTGAAACGTGGCTACCAGGTCATCTCCGGTGGAACTGACAATCACCTGATGCTCATCGACCTGCGGTCGAAAAACATTACGGGCAAACTTGCGGAGCAAAGCCTTGGCAAAGCCGACATTACCGTGAACAAAAACATGGTTCCCTTCGATGATAAATCTCCGTTTGTAACCTCAGGGATGCGTGTCGGCACTGCTGCCATTACTACCCGGGGCGTTACCGAAATCCACATCCCTAAAATTGTGGAACTGATCGATCGGGTAATCGAAGATCCCGAAAACGAAACGACTTTAACCTCGGTGCGTGAAGAAGTAAACGCCCTAATGGGCGAATTGCCGCTCTTTGCCGCCGAACCTGAACCTACTGAAGCATGATCTCTGCCAACGACCCAAGTTTGAAATCCTGGGTAGAAGTACCCGCCAATAGCGATTTTCCGATTCAAAACCTGCCATTCGGAGTTTTTAAAACCGAAACCCTTGCAGCCCGCGTAGGCGTGGCCATTGGCCACTCGGTGTTGGATCTGGCTACCCTGGCCGATAAAGGCTATTTGGCCTCCACCGGGGTGGATGCCACGGTTTTCCATGCTCCTCGCCTCAATGATTTCATTGCGCTTGGAAAAGAAACTACCCGTACAGTACGCAACCGCATTTCTCAATTACTGGAGAGTAATAATGCTGAATTGCGCGATGCAGACGACGGCAACGCAATGCTGCACGCCATGGGCGCGGTAACCATGCTCATGCCGATAGAGGTGGGCGACTACACCGATTTTTATTCCAGCATTGAACATGCCACCAATGTGGGTACGATGTTTCGCGACCCTAACAATGCGCTGTTGCCCAACTGGAAACACATTCCGGTGGGCTACCACGGCCGGGCGTCCTCCATCGTTGTTTCCGGCACGGAAATTCGCCGGCCTATGGGGCAGACCAAAGCCGATGATGCTCCGGCTCCGAGCTTTGGCCCTACCCGGCTGCTCGATTTTGAATTGGAAATGGCCTTTGTAACCTATCCGGGTAAGGCCATGGGCGAACGCATCTCTACTACCGAAGCTGAAAACCACATTTTTGGCATGTGCCTTTTCAACGATTGGTCGGCCCGCGACATTCAGAAATGGGAATACGTTCCGCTGGGGCCCTTCTTGGCCAAGAACTTCGCTTCTTCCATTTCTCCCTGGATCGTTACCCTCGATGCATTAGAGCCTTTCCGGGTAGCTGGACCCGAACAAGATCCTAAAGTTTTACCTTATTTGGAATACGAAGGCCCACGCAATTTCGACCTGCAACTCGAGGTGCTCATACAGCCCGAAAACCAGGAAGCACACCGGGTGTGCGCGTCCAATTTCAAATACATGTATTGGAACATGAGCCAGCAACTGGCCCACCACACGGTGAACGGTTGCAACGTTCATGCGGGTGACATGATGGCCTCGGGTACTATCAGCGGACCAGTGCCCGAATCGTATGGCTCCATGTTGGAACTGTCGTGGCGCGGCACCCAACCACTGCCCATGCCCGACGGTACAGAACGTAAATTCATTTTGGATGGTGATACCGTGATCATGCGGGGCTGGGGCGAAGCCAAGGGCGTAAAAATTGGTTTTGGCGAAGTGCTCAACAAGGTGTTGCCTGCTCAATAGCTGCAACTCCCGAAAGGTTCCACATCTCGAAAGACTTCTCTAATTTTGGTAAATCGCTTGCGCAGAAAGCAACTATCATGGGAATGCCGGTTACCGAAATTGATTTAGAGAAAGAGAAAAAAGCCATCTTGCGCGAATACCGCAAGTTGCTCAGGGCGGTGAATCACAACCTGGAGGAAGCCGACAAATTGTCGATCCGAAAGGCGTTTCACATGGCACTGGATGCACACAGCGACATGCGCAGGCGCTCGGGTGAGCCCTACATTTTTCATCCGATTGCGGTGGCCCGTATTGTGGCCGAAGAAATTGGTTTGGGCACTACCGCCATTGTGTGTGCCTTGCTCCACGATGTGGTGGAAGACACCGAAGTCACCCTCGATGATATCGAAGGGATGTTTGGTAAGAAGGTGGCCACCATTATCGACGGACTGACCAAGATTTCGGGAGTAGTAGACCACACCTCTTCTATTCAGGCAGAAAACTTTCGGAAAATGTTGTTGACGCTTTCCGAAGACGTGCGGGTGATCCTCATCAAGATTGCCGACCGCCTGCACAACATGCGCACCCTGGGATCAATGCCTCCGCAGAAAAAATTGAAAATTGCCTCTGAAACGCAATTTCTATTTGCTCCCCTGGCACACCGATTGGGACTTTACAACATTAAAACCGAGTTGGAAGACCTGGGGTTGAAACACACCCAACCGGAGACCTTCAACAAAATTGCGGAGCGACTGAGAAAAAGCAAGGCGGTTCGTACGCGCTTTGTCAATCAATTTACGGTTCCTATCAAACGGGTGTTGAACGAAACCAACATCAAATTTGAAGTCAAGGGACGCACCAAAAGCATTTACTCCATCTGGAATAAAATGCGGAAAAAAGGCATCCCGCTGGAGGAGGTGTACGATGTGTTCGCCATTCGAATTATCCTGGATTCGAAAGCCGAGGAAGAAAAATCGGAATGCTGGAAGGTCTACTCCATTGTAACGGATTTCTACAAACCCAATCCCGACCGGCTGCGCGACTGGATCAGCACTCCAAAAGGCAACGGCTACGAATCGCTGCACACTACGGTGATGAGCCCTTCCGGCAAATATGTGGAGGTGCAAATTCGCACCCGCCGGATGGACGAAATTGCTGAAAAGGGCCTGGCGGCTCATTGGAAATACAAAGAGTCGGCGAGTGAAAATGCACTTGACGATTGGATTGGTCGGGTGCGGGAAATGCTGGAAAACCCGGAGCCCAATGCACTGGAATTTGTAGACGAGTTCAAGATGAACTTGTTTGCCGACGAAATTTTTGTGTTTACTCCCAATGGGGAATTGCGCAAACTGCCAATGGGTTCTACAGCGCTCGATTTTGCATTCGACATCCACACACAGGTGGGCGAACGCTGTATTGGGGCCAAAGTAAACCACAAGTTAGTGCCCTTGAGCCATCCTCTCAAAAGTGGCGACCAGGTGGAGATCATCACTTCCAAAAAACAGAAGCCCAAAGAAGACTGGCTCAAATTTGTGGTGACGGCCAAGGCCAAGTCGAAGATCAAAACTTCCCTCAAGGAAGAAAAACGCCGGGTAGCTGGCGATGGTAAAGGCACCTTACAACGCAAGCTACGCAGCAACAAGATTACTTTCACCGAAGCCAACGTGAACCAATTGGTGGCCTTCTACAAGCAGGTAAGCGCGCTTGACCTCTTCTACCAGATCGGCCTCGGCAACCTCGACTTGTCCAAATTGAAGACCATCAAAAGAGATGGAGATAAGATTGACTGGAAGAGCAGCAAGCAACGCCCATCGAACCAAAAGTCCTTAGAAGAATTGGTGACCAATGTTCGTGGCAAAGCTGAAGGACTGGTGCTGGGCGACAGCCTGGAAAACATCGACTACAAACTGGCTCCTTGTTGCAATCCGATCCCTGGCGATCAGGTGTTTGGATTTGTTACCATCAACGACGGCATTAAAATCCATCGGGTGAATTGCCCCAATGCGGTACAGCTCATGTCCAACTATGCTTACCGCATTGTGAAAGCCAAATGGCTCAATCAAGATTCACTGGCCTTTTTAGCGGGCATCAAAGTCATCGGCTTCGACCATGTGGGGCTGGTGAATGACATCACCCGGGTAATTTCTGATGAATACAACGTGAACATGCGCAGCATTAGTTTTGAAGAAAACGATGGCACTTTTGAAGGAACACTCATGGTATTTGTGAACGATGTGCAGCACCTTACTGAATTGATGGAAAAGCTCAAGAATGTGGACGGTGTGGACAAGGTAAACCGTATCGACAGCAATTGATAGGCATCGGTTTCTAACATTGGAAAATTAAGTACTTTTACCGCTTCGATTTACCGCTTATGTCGTTAACCGAAACGAAGGAAAAAGTAAGGGCAATTTTCGCGGCCTACCTGGAGAAAAACGGGCACCGCAAAACACCAGAGCGGTTCGCCATTTTGGAAGAAATTTATCAATTGGAGGGACACTTCGATGTGGAGTCGTTGTACCTGCAAATGAAAAACAAAAACTATCGGGTGAGCCGGGCTACCCTCTACAACACGATTGAGTTGTTGTTGGCGTGTAGCCTGATTCGGAAACACCAATTTGGCAAGAAAATCGCTCAATTCGAAAAGTCGCACGGCTACAAGCAACACGACCACGTGATTTGCACCGTATGCGGCAAAGTGATGGAGTTCTGTGATCCGCGCATACAAAACATAAAATCTACAGTAGCTGAGCACATGGGTGTGAAAGTATTACACCACAGTCTTAACCTATATGGAATCTGCGATCCGCCTTGCACTCCCCCAAAGGAGGACAAAAAAGAGGAAGACAAAGAAGGCGATTCCTAATGCTACTACCACACCACTAAAATCGTTGCATTTCGCATGAAAGTTGATGTATTACTTGGTCTGCAATGGGGAGACGAAGGAAAGGGAAAAATTGTTGACGTACTGACCCCCAACTATGACGTTATTGCCCGTTTTCAAGGTGGACCTAATGCGGGTCATACCTTGGAGTTCGACGGTCACAAACACGTGTTGCACACCATTCCTTCGGGTGTTTTTCGCTCCGAAACCCACAACATCATCGGCAATGGCGTGGTGATCGATCCGGTTATTTTCCAACGGGAAGTAGAAGCATTGGAAGCACATGGTGTGGAGATGAAAAAGGTATTGAGCATTTCGCGCAAAGCCCACCTCATTTTGCCTACCCACTGCCTGCTCGACAAAGCCTCGGAATCGGCCAAAGGCAAAAAGAAAATTGGTTCTACGCTGAAAGGCATCGGCCCTACCTACATGGACAAAACCGGAAGAAACGGCCTGCGAGTAGGCGACATCGACCGGCCCGATTTTGAGAGCAAGTACCGCCATCTGGTAGAGAAGCACCTCGACCTGCTCAAGCGCTTCAACCACGAACCAGAGCACCTGGAAGAACTGGAAAGCAAGTGGATGGACAGCATTGCCTTTATGCGCCAATTGCCGCGCATCGATAGTGAACACACCATCAATCACCACTTGTTGCAAAGCGACAAGGTGTTGGCCGAAGGAGCGCAAGGTTCATTGCTCGACATTGATTTTGGTTCCTATCCTTTTGTTACTTCTTCCAATACGATCTGTGCCGGGGCTTGCACTGGTTTGGGTGTAGCGCCCAACCGCATTGGCGAAGTGTACGGTATTTTCAAAGCCTACTGTACGCGCGTGGGTAGCGGCCCTTTCCCTACCGAATTGTTTGATGAAGACGGTGAGCGCCTGCGGGCCATTGGCCATGAATTTGGCGCTACCACCGGCCGGCCACGGCGGTGCGGCTGGTTGGACTTACCCGCACTCAAATACGCCATCATGCTCAACGGGGTCACCCAATTGATCATGACCAAAGCCGATGTGTTGAGTGGTTTTGAAACCATCAAGGTATGCACCCACTACCACTACGAGGGCAATGAGATCGATTATTTCCCTTACGACATGTCGGAAAACGCGGCTACTCCCATTTATAAAGAAATGCCAGGCTGGAAACAAGACCTCACCGAATTGCGGGAGATCGACACCATGCCCGAAGCCTTGAAAAGCTATGTCAACTACCTGGAAGCCGAGTTGGGGGTACCTATCACGATTGTTTCCGTTGGCCCCGATCGCAGCCAGATTTTGGTGCGCGAAGGTCAGTTGGCCTAAATCACTGAGCCGTGAGCATGGCTTTCAATCGGTCGAAAAATTGCCCGCATGGCAATTCTACCAATGCTGATCGCCAAGCAGTTGCAGCTTTTGCACACTTTTTGCAAACTCGTTTTTCTATGAAGGAAAATGCGTTTTACCTCCGCTGCTTTTTGCTCGCCGGCCTTATGGTTGGTAGCATCTTTTCCGGCTACAGCCAAGAAGACAAACCCAAAAAAACCCAGGTAGAATTACTTGGCGCCACTGAGCTGGTTTTTGACGACGATGGCGCTCAAAAACTCATCGGCAACGTGAAGTTTGGCCTCGACGGAGCGATAATGAATTGCGACAGTGCTTACCTGTATAAGGAAACCAATAAGCTCAACGCCTACGGTCGTGTACACATCGAGCAGGGCGACACCATTCATTTGTACGGCGATACTTTGCTCTACGATGGTGCTACCCGCCTCGCCCGCATGCGCGGCAACATCAAAATGATTGATTCCGATGCCATTCTCACCACCGAATACCTCGACTACAACCGTGCCAGTGGCTACGCCTTCTACCTGGGCGGAGGCAAAATCGTGAGCAAAAAAGAAGACAATACGCTCACCAGCGAAATCGGGTATTACTATCCCGATCAGCGGTCTTTTTACTTCCGCGACAGCGTGAAGCTCAAAAATCAGGATTACAACATTACCTCCGATACCCTCAAATACAACAACAGCACCGAGGTTGCTACATTTTTGGGACCCACCTATATCCGCACCAAAGAAGACCTCATCTACTGTGAAGCTGGATGGTACGACACCCGCAACAACCGTTCTGAATTCCGCAAAAACGCCTACGTAGAGTCGAAAGATCAACGCCTGGGAGGCGACAGCCTGGTGTATGACCGCGCCCTGGGCATTGGCGAAGCTTTTGGCAACGTTTCGATTTTAGACACCGCTTCAGATTTTCTGGTGTATGGTGACTATGCCTTCAACTCTACCAAAGACAGCACTTCGATCGTAACCGGGCATGCGATGTTGGTGCAAATCTTTGATGAAGATTCGCTCTTTCTCCACGGTGACACGCTTTATTCCACCTACGACTCTACTGGTCAATATCGGTTGATCTTCGCCTTTGAGCAGGTAAAGTTTTTCAAAAGCGATATGCAGGGTAAGTGCGATTCACTGGTGTTTTCGGATGCCGACAGCACCATTCGAATGTTTTATGATCCGGTGCTATGGTCGGACGAAAACCAAATCACGGCAGACGACATTATCATTAACAGCTACGACGGTAAAATAAAGTCCATGCAAATGGACAATAACGCCTTCATTATTTCACAGGAAGACTCTATTCACTACAACCAGATCAAGGGTAAAAGCATGACGGGCTTGTTTAAACAAAGCCAGCTTTCGCGGGTAGACGTAAGGGGCAACGGACAAACCATCTATTATGCTTCTGAAGACGGTGGGGATTTGATTGGGGTAAACGAAGCGGTGTGTAGCGATTTGATCATCTACATCGACAGCAGTAAGGTGAAACGCATTAACTTTTTGAATCAACCTGTCGCTACCCTGCACCCGCTGTCCAAAGTGACGCCTGAAAAAATGCAACTGGGCGATTTTGTGTGGCTGGGCGATTTGCGCCCTTTGCGCAAAGAAGATATTTTTTATTGGAACGGCCGGGCACCCATCGTACCGGGTGCAATGCAAGAGGTCGACGAAGACTCTACCGCGATTGATTCGCTTTTTACGGCTCCCATTAAGGAAGAGCCGAAAGTAAAACTTACCCGCCAAGAGCGGAAAGAATTGCGCAAAAACAAGCGCAACAAGTTAAATGGAAACGCCAAAAAAGAAGACGATTAGGCTCACTTCAGCCTTTTTTTACCAATACTCTTTAAGCGCTGTGGCAAGCTGTTTTGAATATAGAATAGACCCTTTCCGATTCAAGTGGGTATAGTCGGAAAAAAGCGTTAAATCCGAATTGTCGAAAATACCTTTGAAATCAATGAAAGGATAGTGGCCAACAATTTTTTGGTTCATGAACAACCAGTAATCGCTTGCTCGCTCCTCTACCTCCACATAGAGCGGAGTATGGATGAATAGCACAGAGATTCCATTGGCATGGCAGAGCTCCAGCATGCGGTTAAGGTATTTAACATCGATGGAAGCAATTGCAAATGTATTTTCGCTCTTGTTCATTTTGCCCTTCTCGACATTGAAATCGACTAAAGTACCATTGCTAATGTCCAAGTTGTGATTATAATATTTGAAGAAGGTGTAACGATCGTTGTATTCCAGGTATTTGGCAACAGGTAATGATTTCCATAAATAGAACTTCCAAGGAGGTAAGTAATCGAAAAAAACCTCCTCGTGCTCTTCCATTTCAAACTGTGGTAAAAACTCATGTAGGTGGAAAGGATAGTTGCCAAATCGATTCAAGGCATCCAGGGCCGATTCATCGCAATTGATAAGCAACTTTTCCAAGCGGTTAGTTTTTAAAAACTCTTTGAGTAACAAGTAGCTTTCAGCATAGTTGCTGCCCGAAGTGCCAAGATTAATACCTTTAGAGCCGAGCGTTTGCTCGATAGTATTAATGTCTACATTATAATATACCCTCGAAGAGCCAATGACTGCAAAGTCTAAGTCTCGGCCTTCTTGCGATAGTATCCAACTTTGCTTGTTGTAAGTATAAAAATGCTCGTTAGTAATCCAAATACTCATTGGAACGGTCATCAATAGGAGCAAGGCAATAAACACCAGAAAACGAAGCACAAACTTTTTCATCAGAATTGAAAATATATGAATTCGCTATCGCTGTGGAACTTGTGAAAGAAAAGGATAAGAAAAACGAGCAGACTATAGATAGTGTAGCGTCCTAATTGTCCAACTTTTTGTTGCAATTCTACAAGTGGATACAACTTGCTTCTACCTAACCACTCCACCAATATGAAACCAACCAAAAAGATGTAGCTCCATTTGGAAAAAGGCCGAGGTGCACTAATCAGACTATTGCTAAATAGTTTTCCGAAAAAGATACTAATCTCATGTACATCGTTGGACCGAAAAAACACCCAGACTAAAGATACTATCAGGAAGGTAAAACCAATCGAAATGAGGTTTTTAAGAATAGTTAACAACTTGGTTCCCGCTACTTCGCCGGTATTTTTTCGATTAATTCCGGTTAGTAATAAGGGAAGGAACAACAATGCATTAAGGCCACCCCATAGTACGAAATTCCATCTTGCACCGTGCCAAAACCCACTGACCAAGAAGATGGCAAAAACGTTGAGAATATTTCGATAGGTACCCATCCGACTGCCCCCAAGTGGAATATAGAGGTAGTCGCGAAACCACGTGGAAAGCGAAATGTGCCACCTACGCCAGAATTCCGCAATATCACGAGAGAAATATGGATATGCAAAATTTTTCTTCAGCTCGAAGCCAAACAGCCGGGCCGTGCCAATGGCAATGTCTGAGTATCCCGAAAAATCTCCATAAATCTGAAACGAGAATAAAATTGCGGTCAACAATAGGGTGGACCCTGATTGATCTCCCAGCGACTGATAACTCTCATTAACATATAAGGCACAAGAATCTGCAATGACTACTTTTTTAAAGGTACCCCACAAGATTTGACGCAAACCTTCGGAACCTTGTTGGTAAGTGAAATATTTTTTGATCGCAAACTGAGGCAATAAGTTAACTGCACGCTCAATTGGTCCAGCCACCAACTGAGGGAAAAACGCCACAAACGTGGAAAAAGACAAGAGGTTGTATGTAGGCTTCAATTGGCCCCGAAAAACATCGATGGTATAACTAAGAGTTTGAAAAGTGTAAAAGCTGATTCCTACAGGAAGGATGATGTGAATTCGATCTATGTCGATCGGTTGACCCAAAAAGGCAAATGAATCTACGAAGGATTCCAAGAAAAAATTACAGTACTTGAAATAGAAAAGCAACCCAAGGTTGGTCACCAAGCTGCCTAATAGCAGCAAGCGTTTGAGGCGCTTCTCCTTGGACCGATGTATCTGGATAGCCAGGGTATAATCCAAGATTGAACTGAAAAAAATGAGAAATAGGAAACGCCAATCCCACCAACCATAGAACACATAGCTAGCTGCTAATAACCACCCATTTCGCCACTGCAAACGATCGGAAGGAATCAACCAATAGAGTAGGAAGACAAGGGGTAGGAACAAGGCAAACTCTACCGAGTTGAAGATCATGGCTAAGTGTGAATAATTGGGGAAAACAAATATCGGATAAAAAACACTTAGGGCGTTGACAGTATACCTAACCCAAAAACATTGCTACATTGATAATGGCCGACTATTGTTGACTCCCTTTTGGTGGGAAACATTCAAACTTCAGGTATTTCTCCAAATCTGATTGACCAAGTTGAAAACCGAGGTCTTCCAGCGCTTTGACCGAACCACGATTCTCTTCTGTAGTATAAGCGAGAATGCATTTCAACTGCAGTTCGCGAAATCCAAATTGTACGATGGCTTCGGCGGCTTCTTTCAGTAATCCTTGTCGGCGGTAGGTCTGGCGCATCACATACCCTATTTCTCCGGTTTGGTTGTTGAAACCACGGTAGAAACCGCAGGTACCTACCAATTCGCCATCGCGTACCAAGCCCCAATTGATGGCTTGCCGCTCCCGGTACAGTCGTTCGAGTTTATCCAACATGGCTGGCGTAGGCAACAAGGTTTTGGAAGCACCTTGAAAGCTGAACACTTCATCGAGGGCGTGGCGCGGATGTCCGCGCAAGGGCCCCAACTTCAGGCGTTGGGTTTGGAGATAGGGAAACGATTCGAATACCGACGGGTTCATGCCTTAAAGGATCAACCGGGTTTTACCCGCTATTCCGTCCTCTGCTTTCGCTTTTCCGAATAGCAGGCACGGATCCCTATTTTCCAGGTAATCATGTGGCCGCTTTCTTCGCTGGTGAGTCCTTTGGTTTGGTGAATAACCGGCTCTGCATTGGGCGAATAGAAATAGGGTAAAAACGTAGCTCCGGCAAACAACTCGCCCGAGCGATTCTTATTGATCTCAATCGGAAAACTGAAGGTGAGCCCCAATTGCCCACCGCCACCCCAGGCACGAAGTGGCTCATCGTCTACGCTAACGCTACCGCCATTGATCATCCGGGAAAGTTCGGTGCCGGTAGCCCCTACATGCAGGTCGAAATAATACCAGGGTCCCGGTGTGTCGGGCTTTGGGAGCCAACGCAACACATAGCTCAATTGCACCTGGTGAAAACGCAGCTTGGTGTTGAAGTTGCACGATTCGGAGCGGCTGCGTGAATAGCTGTGGCTCAACTGTATGCCTGAATTCCATTGCTTAACCCTTCCCCAAAAAGAAGCTTCTAAGTAGGTAGCCGCACCAATCAAAGCATGGTCTTCTTCCAAATAGGGCCGGCCGGAGTTGTAGGACCGAATGGCTTTGTCGTATTCCGGAATGTAATGCTGTTGGAATCCGGCTCCCACAAAAAAACCTTGCGAAGACCCCGTTAGGGCTCCGGCCAACATGCAAGCCATAAGTACGTACCACTTTTTCATTGCGCACTTTCAAAAATTCGTGTCACTTCCCGAATGGCAGTTTCTACGGCACCGTGTACCGTTTGGTGATGGCCGTTCAGGTTCATGGCTTCCCCGGCAAAGAGTAATCGGTCTTCAATGGGTTCGGCCGCCGTTTTGCGCGACTCACCTACCCCAACGGTGGCATAAGAATACGCACCGCGCACAAAGGGTTCGGTGGTCCAGTTTTGCACCCGGCCGTCGAGGTAAGCAGCAGTGGCTGCGCCATCGAACATATCGTCCAATTCTGCCAGCAGGGCGTTGATGATCGCTTGATCACTCCCCAAATCGGTGAGTTTTTGGGCTTGGGTGCCCATCACA
Organism: uncultured Flavobacteriales bacterium; assembly: GCA_937899835.1. Lineage (GTDB taxonomy): Bacteria > Bacteroidota > Bacteroidia > Flavobacteriales_G > Salibacteraceae > CALCCE01. The sequence continues at coordinate 21,756 of CALCCE010000028.1, forward strand.
AAGGCCAACAGCACATGGTCTGATCCCGATTTGCCTTCCCGCTCATCGGCGTAGGCAGCACACACCGCACCCCCTACGATATTGCCCGGGTAGAAGGCTTCGGAAAATTTCAGAAAGACCTTCATGCCCGGCCCCATGCCCAACTTTTGAAAAGCCGCTACTTTGGCCGAGGGCAGTGCAGGTGTAAATTGAATGTCGCCATCTTGCAAAATGGGCAAGGGCACGGAAACAATCACTTTGTCGGCGGTGTAGGTTTGCCCCTGCTGATCGGTCACTACAATGGAACTGCCCGAATAATCAATGCGATTCACGACTGTATTGGTGCGAATGCGATCGGCAATGGTGGGTACCACATGGTTGTTGAAGAGGTCGAAAAAGGTTTGCTCGAACTTAAAATCGGCTTCTCCCGAGGACCAATTTTCTTCTTCTTTGATGTTCCAGAAGGCCGAAATGGCCTCCGCTCCTGCGCCCTGGTCACCGGCGGCCCACTCAACAATGTATTCGTAGGCGCTGCCCCGGCCCCACCCTTGTTGATCGGCATAATCGAGAAAAGAAACATCGGGAAGGTCTTCTTTGGAAAATGCATCGGCAATGTCTACCGGAGTGCTGCGCTTCAGTTCGCCTTCGAACCAAAAGCGCGATTCTGAATTGTCGCGAGAGATGGCCGTATCGGTGCGTTTGATCAAGTCGCCCAGGATGGAATTTTTACCGTGCAGCCATTGAGCGCCAAGGTCGAGCGGGTAGTCGGCAAAGCCTTCCAACTTGCCCAATCGGCCGCCGTAGCGGTCAGCAGCTTCCAAAACTTCCACTTCTACCCCTTTGCTCCGCAAGAGGTAGGCTGCATAGAGTCCGGCAGCCCCGGCTCCAATGACCACTACTTTGCCGGAATAATCTCCTTCTTCAAACAACTCAGTTTTGCGGCAAGCCCATAGCCATTGGGAAAGGGCGACTGCACCTAAAGCTCCATAAGCCGACTTGTGCAGGAATTCTTTTCGATTCATATCCCTTAAAGGTACAACCTCCAACGCATTGTTGGAACAATACCTCAGGCACGCCCCTCGCGCACGGTCAACAACAAGGCCAAACTGCCCAAAATGGGTCCGGGCAACAACAGCCAAAACAGAAAGTCGGGCGGCAGCCTATCTACACCGGCCTGTAGCAATTGAATGCTCACAATCGTTAACCCAAAGCCCACTCCATTGACCAGGGTGAGGGCGGTTCCTTTCCATTCCGGTGGTGCGTTTTGGGCCACCAGGGTAGAAAACAAGGGAGAATCAGCAATCACCACCATGCCCCAAAACAGGAGAAAGACCAGCACCAAAGCCAAAGGCAACCAGGTGGTGAGCCAGGGCGAAAGCAAACAACAGCTCCCGGAGGCCACCAGAAAGGCAGTAGCCGCTTTGCGGGTTCCCGTTTTTTGTGCCCAATAGCCACCCAACACGCAAGCCCCGCTGCCCACGGCAATGATGATAAACGACCAAAGGGAAAGCTGCGCTGGCTCCCAAGTGGCCGCGTTGGGCAAGCGCGCTACCAACCAGGGAACGAAGGTCCAAAACGCGTACAACTCCCACATGTGCCCCCAATAACCAAGGGCTGCTGCCCGAAATGCAGGCTTGGCAAACCCTTGAAAGGCCACTCGGAAATTCAATTGTTGTCCTTTTTTGCGAAAAGGGCCATCCGGCACAAGACCACCAATCAAGGCACCACCGCTAAGGGCCAAAGCAGAAGTAGCCACAATCACCGCTTTCCAGGGCCAATTGCCCGAAAGGGCTTTGAGCAAATGTGGAAAAGCCGTGCCCAATACCAAGGCACCGACCAACCACCCCAACGATTTGCCCAAGCCTTGCTGAAAATAATCGGCGGCCAGTTTCATGCCCACCGGATAAATGCCAGCCAATGAAAACCCTACCGCAAAGCGCAGCAATACCAGGCTCCACAAGGTATGCCCGGGCAAGACCATGCCCAGGTTGAGCACCGCCCCGGCCAAGGCACTGGCAAAAAATACTTTCGAGGGAGAAAACCGATCGGCCAGGGCCAACAAGGTGAATACCAGCGTGCCGCAAATAAAGCCGAATTGCACACTGGAAGTGAGGGTACCCAGCGCAGAAGGTGCCAACTGAAAAGCGGCACCAAGGTCCGCCATTACGGCATTGCCAGCAAACCACAATGAGGTACCGCAAAACTGTGCCCCTACAATGAGGGGCAAAACCCAGGTCTGGTTGCTTTTCACCAAATCGAATGTAGGGTATTGGTCGCGGTTAATTTGTCACAACTCCGACCGTAGCTCCTTCAACGTGCGCTGAATGTGTTGCTTCATGGCTTTTTTGTTGGTCTCAAATTGTTGGCCTTTAGCTTTGTTTTTCACGAAATGGTTGCCAATGAGCCGTTCCATCATTTCTTTATCCGAAAACAGCTCATAGTCGTTGCCGGTATTGATCAGGTGTACCTTTCCCATGGCATCGATGCTCCCCACAAACGAGCGGGGCAAAGTTTTGAGCCATCCCCGTTTTTTGGCCGAGGCATACAAATCTAAGTTGCCCCAATGGTCGACAGTGCCTGAGAGTTCGGATGGGAAGAGGCTACCGGGAAGGGCAACCATCTCATAGCCCTCTTGCGCTCGTTTGAGGTAACTCAAGCCATTTTTGTGAATGTTTCCCTTCAGGCGGTGAGTGTGGGTAGCCACACCAATGCCGTGCGAAGTTTCTACCGAAAACGAAATTTGGGGTGTTTCCAGCAAGTTTTGATTGGCTTTGGCCAAGATGGCATAAGCTTCCTCGTGGATGATGAGGTAGGTATCAATGGCGTAGAAGCGGGCCTTCTGAAGTTTTTTGAGCTTCTTCTCTTTCCGGCCACGAAACAGAACAAACGTTTTTTTTAGGTGCTGTTCCAGTTTCACCAGGGCGCGCTCCTGCTCCAAAAGACTTTCTCGTGTCATGGGTTCACTATAAAAATACTGCCACCAACCCCACGACTGGGATTATAAACACCACCAATGCCATAAGCCGGAATAAAACCAAGGGAAGGTTGCGCCCTCGGTTTTTGGACGCGGTGAAAACAATGCCCGGATGGGCTTTCAAAAAATGATCGCCCCCAAAAAACCAAACCCAAACGTTCAATGCAGCAGTTAGCCCAATGGCTAAGGCAAAAAAGGACCATATAAAAGAAATATTGCCCAACCCGTTCGGGGTGTATTTTAGAAAAGGGGTGATTTGTCCATCCCCAACGCCTAAGCTGACCAATCCCAATAGGAGACAAATTGCTCCCCAAAAAACGGCCATGCCTTTTATGAAGTTCTGCCTTTTTTTGGGTTCGCCTTTGTAAAGTGGCAAAGTACGCACGAAACGTGCTATGGAGAACACCAAGATGGCCCCCCATAAAGCGAATATGAAATAGTGAACCGGAAAAGTCATTGGGGTTGCTCCTACTAAGTTTCCGTGAAATTACAACAAAGCCTTTAGCAATCAGCCCTACCGACCATTGCCTTGCACAGGATGCCTGCCTCGCTTTGCGCGAAGAAATTGAGAAGTGAAATAGGGTGCACAGGTTAGCAGCGCTCCGGTGTGTTGCGCAGTGCCTGTGTTGCGCAACACTTTTTTTACCGAAA
>CALCCE010000029.1 GCA_937899835.1 uncultured Flavobacteriales bacterium
ACAAAAATCCTTGTCGGTAAATCTTTGTTTGAATTACGGGAGTTGTAACTTTCGGAGTACAACAATCGACTGAAAAACGGCATTTTAGGCTTTGGTTTGCTTGCCTTGCTCACTGGTGCCGGAGCCGGGTTCTTCTTTTTCCAGCGGCAGCAGCAGCGAAATAAATTACAGGAGCGAACCTTACGCGATCAATTGCGCAGAAGCCAGATCAATCCCCATTTTTTCTTCAACGTATTGAATTCTATTCAAGCGATGATCAACCGTGAGGGCGAGAAGAAAAAAGTTGTGCAAGGTGTTGCCCGTTTCGCTCAATTGATGCGCCAAACCCTCGAAAGCAGTTTCAATGACTACGTTTCTATCGAAGAGGAAACGAAACGTTTGGAGAATTACCTAAGCCTTGAGCAGTTGCGTTTTGCATCAGCCTTTCAGTTCTCCATTGAGCTGCACTGCTCCCCCGAATTATTGATTCCTTCACAATTGGTACAGCCCTTTGTTGAAAATGCGGTTGAACATGGTTTGAATAACCAAAAGAATGGGAGTTTGAAGTTGATTTTTACGCCAACCGACCAAGACCGCCTTTGTATCGAAATCCGCGACAATGGTCCTGGAACCCAGCAAGAGAAACCAAACCAGCGAAAATCCAGATCGATGGAAATCATCCAACAGCGAATGGAATTGTTTGGAAACAAAAAACGTTTCTTTTTTCAGCTACAACGCTACGGTCCAGAGACAGTTGCTACCTTATATTGCCCCGTAAAATAAGAGAATCAACCGGTGGCCAGTAAAAAAATGCCGCAATCTAAAACACCGGTGGAGAGTGTGGAATCAAAATGGCAAATCATTAGGTTTGTAAATGCCCGCACATGCTCAAGATGTGCCAACGTTCTTACTTTTTTGTCCCGCTTCATTCCTGATTTAGGACGCGATAAAAGGCATTTGGCCTTCAACAATTTGGAGTGAAGTGGTTAGATCAAACTAACCATTGGTTACTAACTGGAAGCCGACTGTCTTGGTATGCCTTCATTGGCCATAAAAGAAAGTTGGACCACCAGTAGATAGAAACAAAATCAGTGAACAGGCGGTAACGTCTATTCACCCACCAAAATTGCTCCATTATGCCCCAGCTAATGCGTCCTATTCTGGGAATCAGCCTGTTGCTGTTTCTTTCCCTTACCCTTCCTGCGCAAACCTCCCCGCGCCAACTCACCATCGATTACATCAACAAAGCCAGTAGGGCTTCTAACGGAAATCCCGAACTGGGTTACCGTTACCTGGATACGGCCCGGCAACTCATCGCCACCCATCACCTCGAAAAGGAATTGGTGCGGACTGGTTTTATTGAGATGAGCCTGCTGTTGCGCACTGGAAAGCTGGAGGAGGCGCTGGCCTACGCAGATTCGATGCAGCGGGTGGTACAAACTCCGGAAAACCGACATTTTGTTCCGCGCTTGCTGCGCTTGCGTGCACGCGCCATGAACCAGATGGGACAAACCGCAGCTTGCATCGTGCTACTAAAAGAAGCCCTCGACTCGGCAATGGTATTGCAAGACACCGCCATGTGTAGTGTGATTTATTCCAATTTGGGCAACAAGTATGTGCAGTTTGGAGCCCATCAAAAAGCACTTACTGCCTACCTCAAGAGTTTGGAGCTCAAGCGGGCCATTGGTCAAACCAGTCGGTTGGGCTTTGTTTTTCAAGGCATTGCTACCATCCATTTTATGGAAGGAGCCAACGCCGAGTCGCGCAAATATGCCCGGATGGCCATTCAAAATTTTGCAGCGAATGATCTCGCTTGTGTAGCAGTAAATCCATACGGAATGATCTGTGATGGTTTTTTGAATGGCCAACAACTGGACTCGGCCCGGCACTATTCGTTGCTGACCATGGAGTTTGCCCAAAAACACCAGTGCCGCTTGGGTTTGGCCCTGGCACACTACTACCTGGGCAAGTGCCAAATGATTGAAGAAAACTGGATGTCGGCAAAAGAAAACCTTGAAATCGCTTTGCAAGAAAGCGACATTTTAGGGGCAGAAATGCACCAATCGATGCTGGCGAGGTTGGTAGAACTCCACCTGTATATGCAGGAGTCCTCAAAGGCAAAAAGATACATGGAAGCGCTTCGGGTGTTGACTAAAACCATCGATTCCCCCCAAGGTTATCTGGCCCTGGCGTCTACCGAAACTATTTTCCACAAGCAGTTGAAAAACTTCGAGCTGGCTTTGCACCATTCGGAACTCTACCTGCAGTTCAAAGATTCGATCTTGGGCAGTGAGAAAACCCGAATGCTCGAAGAGCTGCGCATATTACACGATGTGGAGCAAATGGAAAATGCGCAAGCGGGCCTCACCAAAGACCTCCAATTGGCCAACCTCGACAATGAGCTTCAGTCTCAACGCCTCACCTTGCAACGCGGCTATTTGTTTTTGATTACCGCTTGTCTGGTATTGCTAGTGGTAGTTTTTGTGGCCATTGTGAAAGCCATTCGCAACCGGAGTCGTAAAAAAGAGGTGCACCTGAGCGAGCAACTGCGCAGGGCGCAGATCAACCCCCACTTCTTTTTCAATGTATTGAACTCCATTCAGGCCCAGGTAAACCGCAACGAAGACCGGCAACAAATTGTGCAAAATCTGGCGAGTTTTGCACGGCTCATGCGGCAAACCCTGGAAAGTTCCTTCCACGATTTTGTCAGTATTCAGGACGAAGTGGATCGCTTACAGCATTACATCAACCTGCAGCACTTGCGCTTTCGCGGATGTTTTGAGTATCAGATAGAAAATCACTGTTCGGAAGCCACTTCCATTCCCTCTCAGCTCATTCAGCCCCTGGTGGAAAATGCCATCGAACACGGTTTGAAAAACAAACAGGAAAAAGGCTACCTCCTCATTCGGTTTTCGCAAGAAGACCAGAGCCGGGTAAAAGTAGAAGTAGAGAACAGTTCTCCCGAAAAAAATTCCGAACTCCAGGTTCCAGCGCGCAGAGAACACAAGTCAAGGGCACTTGGCATCATTGCACAGCGGCTAAAACTGTTCGGCAATTCCAAGCAATTCTATTTCGAGCTCAATCAAGAATCTCAAAGCACCCAGGCCATTATTTTTTGTCCCTACCGGTAGCTCCTGCGGAAAACAGCGCGAAGACGAATGCGGAGAGCGAGGATCATGGAGGACGAGAACGAGGTGCGAGATACGAGATGCGAGGTGCGAGAACGAGAGCGGAGAGGCGAGGATGCTCCTTCGGAGCGGAATGAAAGTGAGCATCGATCGTGGTTTTGCATTTTTTACCTTCCCTTCCATTTCGGCTTCGCTCAATGTCCGGGTATTTGTTTTTTAATGAGATATTAACCAGGAAAGTTCATTCCCAAACTCTGAAAACAACACGCGCGAAGCGCTCATAAAAACCCGGTCCCTGAGCGAACCTTGTCAGCACACTGGCTGAGTCGATGGGCCTACCTTATTCTATCACCTTCAGGCGCCCTTCCAAATTCAACCTCATATCTCAGAGAAATCGTCCACGTCCACGTCCACGTCCTCGTGTCTCGTCTCTCGCTCTCGTTCTCGTTCCGTTCTCGCCTCTCGCTCTCACTCTCATTTCTCGCGCTCCTTCAAGTTTCCCCTACACTTATACATCAACCCCCTACACTTTTACAAACCGCTCATACTGCCCCTTCTTCTAGTATAGATTTGATAGAGTATTCAAACAATTCCCAAATGAAGAAGTCTCACAAATCCCGTCTGTTTCGCCCCTCCCGACTGAGGAGCCTGCAAGCGTTGGCCCTCAGTGGATGGATGTTGGGCGCGCTGGCCGCCGAAGCTCAGGTTTCCGTATTGCACAGCCACCTGCATCCGCTCAACGTGACGCCAAAAAGTAGTTTGCAAGTATCCTTGATGAATACCGGTGGAGCCGCCACCGTACGCCTCGAATCCAACGTATATAATGTTGGTGGTCAGGTGGTCTTGCGCGCTACCTCCGCACCTTTACAACTGAAGTCGGGTGTAAACCGCATTCAAAGCAATCAACTGTTAGTGGCCAACTCCATGTTTGCCAGTTCGGCCCCGGGCAAGTACTTGCAAACCCATCACCGGCTTCCGGCGGGTCTTTACACGCATTGCCTCACCGTGGTGCCGCTCAATGGTGCCGAAACCGGTGACGAGTATTGCCACGACCTCGATGCTTCTGAAAACGATTTTTTACAACTCAGCTTTCCCTTCGACCGCGACCGCATTCCGACCCAATATCCGGTCTTTGTCTGGTCACATAGTGAGCCCTTTTCCAACCTTAGTGAAGGAGAATCTTTTCGGTTGACGGTGGTAGAGCTGACCGAAGCACAAAGTCCGGAAAGTGGACTGGCCGCGAATACGCCGCAGTTTTTACAGGCCAATGTATTGAGCCATCAGGTAAGCTATCCTCCCGCTGCGCGGAAGTTGCAACCCGAACAGCGCTACGCATGGCGGGTAGAAAAAATCTCAGGCGGTCAGGTCATCAATCAAACCGATGCTTGGGAATTTACCTTAGAAGGCCCTTCTCCGCAAGACGATATTCGCTTTGCTGATTTACAACGCGACCTGGATGGCAGTTTTTACGAAACAGTAAACGACCGCATCTACTTTCGCTTCGACGAAAAATACCAGAAGGGAGAAGTGCAGTTGCGCATTCTGAACGAACGACGGCAGGAGTTGCAACCTTCGGTGAAAAACCTTCGACTCGAAGATCAACTCAATGCCCTGGCAGGCGGCTACAACCAATTTGAGCTAGACCTTTCTGGCTTTGGCCTCAGTTCCGGTTTTTATTACCTCGAAGTCTTCAACCGAAAACAGGAAGCTTACCGCTTGCGCTTTTTTGTGCCTTAGCACCTCGCATCGAGCACCTCATTTTCTTACGAAATCCCCCATTGAATAGTGATGAAACAAGCATTTCTACCGGTCTTGCTATGCGCAAGTTTTTGGTATGCCTTACCCGGGTTTTTCCGTCCAGACGGCCATTTATCCACCAAGGCTACCCTTTTAGATGAGGCAAAAACGCCAAAAAATGATCCGCCTAAATCGTTGGAGCCACAGGAGTTTGTGCAATGGGTATTGCACCCCAAAGGCCCCTTAGCGAAGCACCATACGATTGGCGATTTTCACTTGTCGGCAACTTATTTGCCGCCCGAATTCATGGCCTGTAATAAGGCGCAAGGCGCAGCACTGTCAGAAGAAGACCTTGCCAACGCCAAGACCGAATTGGAGGAAATGGATTTTTTCCGACTCCGCATTCGTGTAGAAGGCGCGCCTTCGCCGGCCCAATATCAGGCTTCATCACGGGCGGTTTACCAGCAACGGATTGCCTACCTGGCTTTCGATTATCAAAACGACCTCTACCTGTTAGCACGGGACGGTACGCGAACGCCATGTGCTTCCTACGTATTTGAGCGCACCTTTAGCATGGTGCCCTACCATACTATGATCGTGGGTTTTCCCCGAAAGGGGCCGCCCGATACCAGGCAACTGGTCGTTAACGATCAACTTTTCGGACTACCTCCTCTCACTTTTGAGTGGTCCCCCACAGATTTTAAAGTCATTCCCAAAGTAACCCTGCTATGAATATGAATTCCCGCTTCGTGCGCAATCCCAAAACCCAGTCGTGGGCCATGCGTGGCTTTGCCGGTTTCATGGCCGGAGTGATGATTTTCACTACCATGGCCATTCCACAAAGTGCCCAGGCCAACGGACCCACACAACCCGAAACCCACAGTTTTGAACCCATTGGCACTACCCAAATGGTCGATCCTTTTTCGGGCAACTTTACTTACAATATACCGCTGCTTACGGTAGACGGCTATCCGGTGAACCTCGCCTACCACTCTGGCATCACCATGGATCAGGAAGCTTCCTGGACGGGCCTGGGCTGGAACCTCAATGTAGGCGCCATTACCCGGGGCGTCCGTGGCTTGCCGGATGATTTCAAAGGCGAAGCGGTGGTTACCGAACAAAACATGAAGCCCAACAAGACCTACGGAGGTGGCTTTGGTGCTGGTGGAGAGATTTTCGGCATCGACAACCTCAAAGTCACCGGTTCGTTGGGGGTGAATTACAACAACTACACGGGCGTAGGAACCGAGTTTTCCATTTCGCCTTCTTATTCCCTCGCTGCTGGCGGTAGCGGAAAATTAGGGCTGGGTTTAGGACTCACTTCCAACAGCAATACCGGATTGTCCATTCAGCCCTCGGTGTCTTACAGCTACCAGCTGGATAAGGCAGAAAAAGAAAATGCTACCCTCAACGGAAAAGTGGGCATTGGGGCTACCTTCAACTCGCGTGCGGGTTTACAAAGTGTGTCTGTAGATGCCTCGCTCACTACGGAGCAGGGCTTGGGCAAAGTGAACAAAGACGGAGATGAACGCACTACCGATCAGAGCATCGGATTGGCTTCAGCCAACTTCGACATGATGCAGCCTACTTACACGCCCAAGGTGAGCCTCTCTACCAAGAGTACCAATGTATCGGGCCGTTTCACCACTGGATTGGCTCTTTTCGGCGGTCATCCGCTGGCGTTTATCAATGGTTATTATTCCAAGCAAGAACTCAAGGAAAATACCAAAAGCAATCCGGCCTACGGCTACCTCAACAGCGATGAGGGCCAGAAGTACGACAACAGCCTGATGGATTTTAACCGGGAAAACGATGGCGGTTTTACGGAAAACACTCCCGCTTTGCCGGTTACCAATTTCACGTACGATGTAATGTCGGTCAACGGCCAGGGAGTAGGAGGGAGCTATCGTCCGTTCCGCAGCGAAATCGGATACGTATTCGACAGCAAATCAATACCCAATCAATAAAAACTACCGCGATGCGCGCGAAAAGCGCAATCAGG
>CALCCE010000030.1 GCA_937899835.1 uncultured Flavobacteriales bacterium
CAGAAAGAAGCAAACGGCCAGAGGCCGCAGAACAGCAGCCAGGGCAATGCCTGGCTGATCCCGCTGAAGCGGGAAAGACCCCCAAAAAGAAAAGCGCAACCCGACCCAACCCCATCAGGATCGCCCCGAAGCTCTCCAAGGGGCAAAACCTCCTCTCAGCCTGCCGAAACGCCAGTGCAGGCCGATGCAGGAGCCTTGCCGAAGCGAAGCACAGGCCGACCTCTAAGCGACCCTGAGGCCAACGGACGAAGCCCCCGGCGACTACCCACCGTGGAACACCCCGCCGATTACTGACCGATGAAAACGACTGTGAACAACTGAGAGACTATGCACCAGATATGAACATTTCTTTGAACAAAGTTCGATTAGAGACAAGAACCCTCCACTGTGCCCGCCGAAACTCCTGGAAGGAGTTTATGGTGGGCTTTTTTATGCTGCCAATTCAAAGCAAGTTACCACCGTCAACCTGCTTGGACTTTTCTCTACATAGGAAAACTTCAACAATGAGATGGTTTCTTTCTATATTGGATAAACCGGACTATTCAAGACAGATGGATCAAATTTGTCTTTGGGAGTTCTGTGAATAGGGTTCAATCCACTACATTTAGCTTTCACGCAAAACGGGATAGAACTCCTTGAGAATGATTCGGACTTAAAATTAGAAATCGACTAATGAGGGCCCCAACACAACTTACCGATGGCCAGTCGCTTGACTTACTAATCGAAAAAGTGATTTCGCAGTGTAAGCTATTTGAGGGTAACAACCCGCTCAAAACCAATACTGTCTTGCAATTAAAAGATAAAAGAATAGCCTTTAAAACCGTTTGACCTCATGGAGCTTAGCAAAGACTACAGAGAGTGGCTCATTGGGATAAAGGATAAAATTCGCGCCTCGCAACTCAAGGCAGCGGTAGCGGTCAATAAAGCTTTGATCCGGTTTTATTGGGAATTAGGCCAGTCCATCAGCCAAAGGCAAACGGAGTGGGGTACCCGATTTCTCGAAAAGCTGTCCGAAGACTTGCGCAGTGAGTTTCCAGAGATGAAAGGCTTTTCGGTGACCAACCTAAAGTACTGCCGCAAGTTTTACGAGTACTTCTCTGACGTGGCGGAAGCCAACCAAATAGAAAAAAGTCCCCAGCCTGGGGACGAATCTGCAATTGGTCCCCAGGCTGGGGACCAATTGGAAGCACACCCGGTTTTCAACATACCCTGGGGGCACATCAAGCTCATCATTACCCGAATGAGCGATAAACCAATGGCCGATTTCTACATTGGGCAAACGATACAGCACAATTGGAGCCGTGATGTACTGGACCTGCAAATCAAATCCAACCTTTACAGCCGAAAGGGCAATGCCGTCACCAATTTTGAAAGCACCCTGCCCAAACCCCTGTCAGACCTGGCCCAACAGACCTTGAAAGATCCCTATGTTTTCGATTTTCTGAGCCTGGATGCCGATTACAAGGATCGGGATATTGAAAACCAACTGATCCAGCACGTCAGCAAATTTCTGTTAGAGTTGGGCAAAGGTTTTGCCTTTGTGGGCAACCAATATCACTTAGAAGTGGGCGGGCAAGACTACTATATGGATTTGCTTTTTTACCACATCAAACTCAAAGCCTATGTAGTGATAGAGCTAAAAAACACGCGCTTCATTCCTGAGTTTGTAGGCAAACTGAACTTTTACCTTTCGGCAGTAGACAGCCGCATTAAAGACGAAAGCGATAATCCTACCATTGGTATTTTACTGTGTAAAGACAAAAGTAACGTGGAAGTAGAATTTGCGCTGCGTGGTTTAAACAAGCCCATGGGCGTGAGTGAAATACAACTGGTAGGCCAACTCCCCGACAACCTGAAAAGTAGCCTGCCGAGTATCGATGAGCTAGAGGCAGAGCTTAACAAGTTAGACGACCGAAACTGATCTTTGATTCGGTTTTAAGCTATCCACAAGAAGCCATCAAGCCCATTACCGTTTTATTAGCAGGCCTGCCTATGTAGGAAGCCGTTAATCCATATGACCAGCAAGAGGTTTTTCCTGCTTCACTACTCCACTTCAACCCATCAAAACCAAAAAAGCCCCATAAAAGGGGCTTTTCAATATCCTTACTGCACCTTCATTAAAAGGCTACAGCATCAATCATTTCAAAATCGATCAACTTCCAGGGGGGCAAAACACTTTGTATTCCACCTCTACGAAAACGCAAGTGGTGTGGTTGTATACATTGTCTTGGTGGGTGACTTTTACGCGGTAGGTCTTTTTGATTAGAAAATCTTGTGGGAGGGCTTTGAGCAAATTGGACAAGAATCTTAAAATTCAGGGAGGGCTGCATGTGGGCAGCCCTCTTAAGTTTTACTCCATTCTTTCATTAATCCTATCAATTCTGTTCGCCGGTTATCAACGATAATACGACTTTCCCTTATTCTCTTTAAGGTATCTTCTAATTTCCAATCATGTGTTGTGTCCTTCTCTATGCTAATAGGTAATGGCCCACTATTGCCCGTACAGGACAAGAAACCAGAACTAAATTTTGGTAAATTGATTTTTCCCATCGGGAGAAAAATCTTTTCTGGAGGGATTCGATACCATATCTGTTCTTTTTTTTGAATTCTATTTGACGATGAACGTAAGAATAACTCACAAAAATCAGGGGCATCATCGATATTGATGGGATAAAGAGTGAATGCATCATCCAGATGCCCCACCTGTAAAGTTGTTTCTTCAATAATGAATTTTTCCTTTTGAACATTCTTAGTCATTAACTCATGATGATGTCGAGTAATAACCAAAGTCTTTGAAACTCCATCAAATACTACTCTTGGATATTGTACCTTGAGTTCGTGTGTAGAAATTATTCCACTATGATCAGAAACTCTCTTGAAGTCTACATGGAGAAAAATTTCTGAGAATTGCTTCTGTATTTTTTGTTGAATGGTCATTTTTAACTGCCAGTAACGGATTAGCTACTAAGTATTTTGGGTCCTTAGGGCAGCAATAATTTCATAGCATTGATTACCCAACGTTTTCTTTATTAAGATTTCCAAAAAATGATTTCGGATTCGCCCAACTGTAGAACTGTCTTACTTTTAGCTTCCAATCATTTTTAAATAAGTCCTTCCAGTAATGTTCACATGGATAAATGACCTTATCGTATTTTCCATAATGATCATTATAATCGAACTTTTCCCATTCTTCAACAATCGACTTTAATTGAAAATGGGCTTCAAAAGTTTTAATTCCAATTGATTTGAGGACATTATCTGGAATTGGGAAAATCTTTCCATCCTTGTCAATCACCAGGATAAACAGGGTCTCGTCATCCACTGCCAGTCTTGGGCTTATTGCAATCATTCTTATGTCATTCAGTTCAAGCTGAAATGAATTGCAATATTTGGCAAGTCCAATTTCATTTTCAGGAAATTCCTGAAATTTAAATTTCCCATTCTTTATTTGAATTCCAGGTTTCATTTTTTACTATTGGGTAACGTATGTGTACACGGACATTGGTGCGTTTATAACCTCATCAGTTAAAGTTAGCATTTATGTTGATGGCATTGAGCAGAGGCTTTATTTTCCCAAATGCATTTTGTGTCACACGGGTGTAGGTGGCAGTGGTATTCGGTTTGGTATATCCCAGCAGAAACTGGTTGTACCATAAATCGGTACTTGATTCAAGAAGATGAGAGGCAAAGCTGTGTAGTAAGGTATATAAAGTTACCCACCTGCTATTAAAACCTATAGCCCACTGAAAAAACAACGTACCTCTCAGGTGTAGCCTTCAGGCTATCGGTGTTCGCGGCCAGCACAAACCCTGCTACGTGTAGAACATTAACTGATAGCAATCACCTTTTCGCCAACCACTTTGTCACCTTTCTGCACTTTTGTCTTCACTTTACTCACATTGAAAGCCATAAACAGCTCTTGGTTCTTGTTGGTCGTGCCTCCTGAAACGCCCCCCCAGCCACATGTTAACATCGTTTGGGTCAAGCCCCGATTACCGTTTCAGCCCACCACATACATTGTTTTTAAAGACAAACACAAAGCTTATCAATTTGAGAAAAATCTAAAATCTGGCTCAAGTTGGGCATTTGTATACAAGCGCTTGGTAGATCTTGATTGAAAGACATTCCACTGCTTCACCTCTCCATTTCAACCCATCAGAACCAAAAAAGCCCCATAAAAGGGGCTTTTCCAATTCCATGCTGCAGCTCCATTAAGAAGCTATCAACAATCATTTCAAAATCGATCAACTTCCAGGGGGGCAGAACACTTTGTACTCCACCTCTACAAAAACGCAGGTGGTGTGGAAATACACATTGTCTTGGTGGGTGACTTTTACCCGGTAGGGCCGCAACACACCGCCTTCAATGCCACAGGGTATACCATCGAAATCTTCCATGAGTAAGTCGAGGATGCGGTCCAGAGTGGTTCTTTGTTCCGCAACGGTGGCCTCATCGGGGTGAAGGCTGGTGTTAGGATTGAAAAACTGAACCCGGTAAGGGTTTAACTCTTTGGTGTTGTGGGAAAAACAAGCAAAGGCATTGTCGGCACTGGGGTTGTTGGACAAGGTGCCGTCGTCTTTCAAATAAAAACGAATGGTGCCCGGCTCGGTGCCGGTGTTGGTAAGGATGCAGCCGCAATCGGAGTTGTCGGTGTCGATGAAAAAGGAAGCCAACTTGCAGTTGATCCACTGGCTCCAGCTGGTGCTGCTACCAAAGTTCCAGGTACCGCCGGTGAGAAAGGATACTTCGTTGGCGCCTACCGCGGTATGGATATCGAAAAACTCTTGGTAGAGTTGCGCAGGATTGGATTTTCTGATGAGTAACTGGGCCGGAGTGAGGACATAATCGGTGAGAATGGGGGCACAAGGATCAACGCTGGCCTGAATTTCAGGTTGCTCACCGGCCACCGGAGCTTGCGCATTGTTGGGCTGTGGGTCCATTTTCTCACAACCGTAGGCCAAAAAGAGGGTGCAAGCTAATAGGAGGGTAATCTTTCTTTTCATTTCATGATGGTTTTATTTGAGCCCAATTTCTATTCAGTCGGGAGCTCGGCTTCCAAGGTCTCAAACCTTGAGAAAGGAGATAGCGGGTGTGCCCCACTTCCTTGGTGAGCGTTGGCAATTTTTCTCTGAGCGTTGACTTTTCTCCTAAAAGTTCTTGCCAAGGCTCATGGCGGAAGGTAAATTGTAATCCGCAGATCGGTTGGTTTTCCCGGCTTTCCCAGGAGGTTGATTCGATGGGTATCCGAAGCTTAAATAGGTCCCGGCGTTTTGTGTTACGCTTGATGGATTAGGGTTCGAATCCCTCCACAAAACAGGGAAGAGCACGAGGTTCGAGGAACGAGGAATAAATTGCTCTCACTATTTTCCCGCTCGTCCGGGTTCGTTTCTCCTCCTCTACTGTTTCTTCATCGAAGGTTTGAAATCGAAAAACTGACGTTGTGAACCAATGCCGAGGCTTTTGATACGGAGTTGTGAAAGCTTATGACTGAAAACTCGAAGTGGGATCGGGTAACAAAGGACCAACTTAGAGAACCATCTTTCAGCATCCTATTAAACCTTACTGAAAATAGGAGTTGGATTACGCAACCGATTTCAACTGCATCCATCAACTTTTCAAACCTTACAAAACCCACCTTTGGGCAATTTCAGGACCAACTTTCTATCATTGAGGTCCAACAAATTCTTTAAAATGCCTACAAGCACCTTTTGTACCGAGAATCTTTCCGGCTCCAACTTCCGTTAAGCTCCGCAACTCCCAGAAAAAATGACCATTTCAAATACAGTGATTTGAAACTGGAACATGCTCTCCCTACCTCTCACAAAACCACAAATATTCTTTCAACAGTTTTTCGTTTTGGAACCACTTGTTTTTGATGAACATTTTGTCCTGTTGGAGAATGATGCTTTGCGCTTGGAATTCGGTACATCCGGCCAGTAGCTTGGGAAATTCTTTTTTGACGTAAGCATTGGTGAAGTCTACCAGGGTGCCATCCGGGAGGCGCAACTTTCCGTATATCCGGGCATCGCTGTCGTATTTTCGATACACGTAGAGCCCGACCTTGCCATCGTGCACACGCCACTGAAAACGGTGCAGGTCGAGGGTTTGCTTCATTTGATCGGGTAGCAGCCCAAATACATACCCATCTTGCCGAATTTCTACGATTTCTTCTGCGTTGGAAATCACAATTTCTCCTTCCGCCGTCATGTATTCGATTTTGTATTTTCTTCCTGTGAGATCAAAAGCGGTTACATACACGCACTCCAGGCGCCTTCCATCTTTAAAGAGGATATAATCCGGGGTAGTTGGCTTCGGACCTTCAAACCAATTGTAGATTCGGATGTACTTGCCAATGCTTTCTGGCTTGTGAATGCCATTTGTCATTTTTTTCAATTCCAGCTCTCGCTTTTGCAGCATTTCGTTTTGAAACAAGTAGGGCAGCGCCCATGCTTTGAACCAATCTTTCTGGTCGGTGTCCACTACGGTGCCGTCCTCCAAGACCAAATGCCCTGAACTGCACCTCGAAGCGATGGAAATCCAGGCATCACTCTCTAACTGCCGGTAGCCGTATCCGTGAGCGTTGTAAATGGAAATCTTTCCGCTGAGCGATTTCCCAAAAAAATCGGTCCAAGGTTTGCCTTTTCGGGTACCAAATACCTTTGCGTACATCACGTGCCCACTGAGGCGAATGGCGGTGATGCCGCTCGCAAAAGGATCCTCAAAAACTTTCACTTCTCCGGTGGGGTAAACGGCTTCCATCTTGGGGGGCTTCGTCCAATTCTTGGAGTTCAGCAAAAGCGAGATCACGTAGGTGGTGTCTCCGTTTTGGACATAAAA
>CALCCE010000031.1 GCA_937899835.1 uncultured Flavobacteriales bacterium
GTAGCACTGCAAAAAGTTAGAAACCTTAAGCTTTTCAAACCCTAATTGACATACTTCGCGAAAGTCATTATGTAAACACTACCACTATTCAGCGCGCTTCTTGGTTACCCCCTCGTCCAACTCCTCCTCCCCCTCACAGGGAAACGCCACCAATTTCAAGCTCAACATAAACTCATGCTCGCTTTGCAAACGCTTTCGGCGAAGCTTTTCCTGGTAGAATTTTTCCATGTAGTCCAGGTCTACGCCGATTTGGTTTTCGGAGCGGTAGCTTTTGTAGGAGTTGATGAGCTTAGAGATTTTTGCCTTGTCTGATTTTTGGAGCTGCTGCTCCAACACCACCTTTTTGCCGGGCACAAAGGTTTGTTGAGCGAAATAAGGCTCCTCCCCTACATAGCCGATGGTGTAGCAAATGGATTGCCTCTTGGGAGGCATCAACAATGATTTTGATGGTGGGTTACCAGCATAAAAGTGCTGCTCGTCTTGCGTGTTTAAGCGATACAGGCTTTGAATGGAACCAAAAACTACATAGGTATATACCCGATCCAATTCGGCGGGTGCTTCCACATTCACTTCCAACCGACACCGGGCAAATTGCTTGGGAACAATGCCCACGTCTACATTCACCCAACCGGTGTTGGACCATTGAAAGCCATAGGTTTCCATGCGGTATTTTTCGCGTTTCCAAAGCACTTCCTGGTACTCCGCCCGAAGTTGTTCCGCTTTTTGATTGTCGGCTATTATTTCGTCGATCCAAGCCTGGTGCGCTGCTTCCAGTTCTGCCTTGGTTTCTTTGAACTTTTGGTTGTAGAAACCACGCAGCAAAACTGCATAGCGCCCGGCATCTTTTACATTGGTAAGGCGCTGGGCGGCAAACTCCTGAAATTGATAGGCTTCAGCCGTCTTACCCAATTGGCGGGTAACTTGTTCGTCGATCTCCCATAGCGGGCGCTCCAATTGATTTACGTACAGCTCGAACAAATCTTGGCGGCCCGTACAAAACAAGGTTTGCAAGCGCTTTTCAAACGCTCGGGTAGCCAAAAAGGTTGGAGCATATTCCGGTGATCGAATGGCTTTAATACTGGCTGGGTCGATGCCGCAGCTTTCAGTAAAACCCGTGTCTGCTTCTATTGCTACACTATCAGCGTAATCCATGGCGTAAGAACTGGATGTGTATTGCCCATCGACTACCTGAGCCCCTGAATTTTCATAAGGTTCATTGTCCAGCCGTGACCACTCCTCTACAGCAATTGTGGTATCGGCCATTTGGTAGGTGGACAAACTGTAATAAAGGCTATCCACCAAGCGATCCGTTGCTTTGGTGTGGTGCCGAAAGGGCAAGCCCTCCTCTACCGCCTGGGCAAAACCTTCGGGTAAATAGTTCAATAAGTTTTGGTCTACCGTCACCAAAAAGTTGTCGAGGTCTTTGGGGTTGGTCCAATTCATTTTGCCATCCGGTCCTCGGGTGCCTTCGTAGGCTTGCATACCGGGCACGCGCTTTTCGGTGGGCACTTCGATGTAAAGCGGCAAATCAGGATCTACCCTCACTGGTTCACCGTTAGCAGAAGCTTTGAGGTGCAACATCCCGCCCGATTGCAGCAAATGATCTTCCTGATTGGTGTTGAGGCCCGCGTAAATCATCTGATCCAAATCCAGCGCTTCGGTGAGCTCCAACTCCACCCCCTCGGTTATCGTTTCACCCTTGGCATTCTTAAAACAACCTTTGGGCACCACCAGTCGGGTGCCGTGCAGTCCTTCTACCACGTGATCGCGCTTTGGGTCCAACGTAAAGCGCTGTGGTTTCAGCTGGCGGTCTAAAAAAGAGACGGTGTTGGGCGCTTCCGCTTCTGAAGCAAGCTGCGGAGCATCCGCCACCATCTTTTCAGATGAAACGGCTTGCTCCGATTGGCATTGCACGAACAAGCCACCCAACAGTAGCATAAGGCAACCAAAAACAAAGGGGCGAACGGTAAGAGAGGACATTTGCATGGGGCTAAAATCGTTTGGTTTTTGACGCTTTATACCACAGTTTTTGAAAGATCACCCTTACGCAACATTTTTTTCTATTGACCCGAGTGGATTGCCTTGGATAAACGACTTATAACGGTTGGTCCCGACACCCTAAAAAGTAGTTGAAAAAACATACTTTTACGCTACCTCATTAGGACTTGCTCAGCTATTTAACCCCAAGCATTAATGAGTATTTCTTTGCTAACTGCTTTAAACCTTCGACGATGAACAAGGATCAACTCATTGATTTCCTTAACGACCTTTTGGTCAAACGCTTCTTAATCCACTTTGTACCCGGGAGTGTTTTTTCCCTTGGCTTTGCTCAACTCTTTTCATTCAATGTCCGTGACGGCCTTCTTGGTTTGCTCATCTTTACGGCTTTTTCATGGACTTTTGGGTTGCTTCTTGGTCTTTTGCTTTTCAAACAAAGTAGTCAACAAGTTTCCACCTCCAACTTTGCGCACGCCTGTCATTTATTAATTGCAAAAACGGCTCTTTCTGTGTGCATCATTGGAACACTACTGACACTTGACGCGATTCAACTGGACCTGGTGTCGCGCCAAACCTTAGCCCAATTGAGAAACCACCTGTTCGGGTTGTTATTCTCTTTCCCGACCCTGCTTGGACCGGTTTTGAGTTTCTTTATTTGGCTAAACTTTAGAAAACGGTTGCAGGTTAACGGTTCGTTGTAGGCTTTAAATTGAGGTGAAATAAAAGCCTTCTCCTACAAATTCTTCTTTTGAAATTTGCATTGTTTTACAGGATCTCTGGCCTTTGGCCTAAAGAAAATACCGATGCAAGTTATCGTCAACTGCCGTATTGTCCCCTTCAATGATCAACTTGCCTCCTTCATGATGGTACGCCAAAAGAATGGGCGTTTGAGTTCCGATGAACAGAGCATCTCCATCGAAAACTTCCAGCTCAAAATTTCGCAAGGCATTTTCGAAACCATCGCCTTGAAAAAGGAAGGGTTGCCGGTGTAGGAAATCTGCTCGCTGCGTTTTAAAGTCAACTCTGGGAAAACAAATGTCTAAAACCACAATCACATCTCCTTTGAAGGTTATAGCGGCATCATTGTCTTGAAACATCAGGTGCCACAGTTCCACTTCTTTCAATTGCTCTTCGTCAAAAGGATCCCATTCCATTCTAACCGTACTTTGGCAAGCAAACGAGAACAAGTGATCTATTATAAAGTAGCTCTTTAAATCGGGTATCTTGCCTTGTTCCATTAACAGCTCTTTCGACTTCTCTCTCCTTTCCTGCTGCTTTTTCATAAAAGACAACACCCGTTCGCTTTGCACTTTCGGCGGTGGGGGTTGATAGCTTCCCATGCCCGGCAAAATGGCTTCAATTGCCGCTATGGCAGCTTGCCAAGTGGTTTGGGGCTGGCTTATAGCAATTTCTTCTAAGGTATAATTAGCCGGATTAGACACTGTGATCTTCCTAATTTTTTATTTCAATTCTTTATACGCTTTACTAAAAGAGGCGCAGTGTTCTAATATTACCCAAACCGTTAGCGATCCACATTTTTCCGCGTCCAATCGATCAACCGAGACATCCACAAATCATAAGCTGGCCCTACGGTTCGCACCTCCGATTCGCCGGAGAGCAAACCAGAAAGCACAATGTTGCCATGAACGACCCGAAACAATGGGCTACCGCTTTGCCCTTGCTCTATATCAGCATCTGCAACGAGTTTCTTTACCCGAAAAAGGTCGCCACCGGCATCCTTGTAGCTGTGATTATCTACTTTTGATACTTTGATTCCCTTCTGATACACCGGCCGCCCTTTTTGAAGATTGGGCAATTTGTGCAAGTCTTTAGCTGGATAACCAATGGTTTTCCAAGTTTCGTTTTCGGCTAAGTGATCGAGTAGCGGTACGCAAGCGGCACTGCCCAAACCAGTTTCACGATCCAATTCCAACACCGCAAAGTCCAGTGCATGGAAAGTGCCGGAGGTATCTTCATCCGGACGATCATCACCGTACCAATAGGCATTCTTCACCTTGAACCTGCCAAAAGGTTCTTCGAGATTTCCTTTCGGAGGATCGCTGTATTTTCCGGGCACAAAATGAAAATCCGCCAAGGTTTTTTCCTCCGAAAACTGAATACAATGGTAGCAAGTGAGCACCAGTTTTTTCCCAATCAATACGCCGGTTGCATTGCGGCCATCGTCGTACTCTAAGTAGCCCACCAAATGCCAGGGAGCACGGTAATCAAAGAATACCCGGCGGTCGTCCTCTCCGATAATATCAGCCGGAGCCACTGAATCAGAGGTTGGTCCAGTTCCTGGAAGCTTGATTTCTGAATTGTAATCATCGTTTCCATCGTCTGGAATGGGGCCATCTAAGGCGGAATACAGTTGCATGGTTTAAAAGAAAAAGTTAGATAATGAAAAGATCGAAAGAGGAATGGAGGTTTGTTTACCAGAGGTTATAAACTTTAGCAAACGTTTCAATTACTGCCGAATCAACAATTGGCGGTGCAGCAATTTGCCTTCTTGATCTTCTACTCGAAGGAGGAAACTTCCTGCCGGGATACCTGACAGGTCCATGGAAATAAGACCGGAACCGTTCATTCGAAATTCTTTGGTCAAGCGGCCGGACAGATCATACAACTTCGCGACTCCGTTTACAGGTGTTGTGCCTGCATCAAAATTCATTTGTGCCCCCGCTGGATTAGGAAATACGTTGTAAGCCGTGGTATTTTTCACCTGAGGCACCGAAACAATAGTCGGCACACTGTCCAACACCAACACCTTACCGGTTTGGCTGGTAATAAACCCCCGGGTGGAAGAAAAATCAATGGCCCGGTAGTTTTCAGTTTGATCGGAAGTCATGGCCGACCAGGTAGCTCCTCCATCGGAGGTGGTGACGATGGTTGCATCAAAACCAGCGGCATAGCCAATATCAGCATTCAAAAACCGCATACTTTGCAATGATTCTACCGTATTGGTAGTTTGTACCGCCCAGTTTTGGCCGCCATCCACCGTTTTGTACATCAACCCCACGTCTCCACACAAGTAGCCCACAGAATCAGACACAAACTGCAGGTCTTTGATTTGGTACAACCCACCCGGATTAGGATCAAAACTGGCAACATCGCTCCAATTCTGCCCGCCATCAGTAGTTGCTTTCAAATAGTTGAAACCAGCAATAAAACCTTGGTTCGCATTGATGAAATAGATCAATCCGATGGAACTCACTCCTACTCCATTGATGGTAGTAGTAATGTTATTCCAGGTCAATCCGGCATCCGTCGTTTTAAGCATTACCCCTTGATCCGATCCGATGTAACCGGTTTGGGCGTCAAGGAAAAAGATGCACCGCAATGGAGCAGTTAGGCCCACGCTAATGGTAGACCAGGAGTCTCCCCCACTGTTGTGAATGAGTAACCCATCATTGCCAATGGCAAAAACATCAACTCCATCGGGAGAGGCCAAAGCACGAAAATTACTGTTGGGGTGACCCGTCATTTGCTCCTGCCAGGTTTCGCCATTGTCGGTCGATTTCTTGATGTTGAGCTGTGTTCCCCCATTGAAGAGCGCGCTCACAGCGTATACCGTAGAGTCATTGGCAACATATAGTCCCTGAATGGTTTGATTGGGCGAAAAGGCAATTTTGGTGGTCCAGTCCTGTGCCTTAAGCAAGGGGGCACTCACAATGAGCAGTATAAGGCTGAGTAAACATGATTTCATAAGCAACGAGAGATTGTGTCTTGAATTGGAGAGATAAGGGTGAGGTTGTTAGCGTTTCAGAAGGCTTAAAATACGATATTCTGCTTGAGCAGAGCGGAGGAGAACAGAGGAGTGCGAGAACGAGAGGCGAGAACGAGGAAAAACAGAGACGAGAACGAAAAAGAAAAA
>CALCCE010000032.1 GCA_937899835.1 uncultured Flavobacteriales bacterium
CCCGGCCAAAGAGCTTGAACAAACCAATGATGATCCAATTGAAAAACGGGGGCTTGTTGTAGTAATAGGTGCCGTTGGTAGTGGGTACCCAATAATTTCCCGAAAGGTCCATCTCCAAAGCCACCAAGCCACGCGTAGCTTCATCGGCAATCAGGGGAAAGAAGCCCAGATTCACAAAGTAGGCAATGATCAACAGCAGACCGCCCAGGATCCAAAGGACATGTGGCAATCGATTCAAAAAGTTGAGGATGGGCTTCACTTCCAAGGGAGATTCTCCGCCTGCGATGATACAAAAAACCCCTTGTTTAGGCGGTATTTCAAGCAACCTCTTTGAGGAAAAGCCCGTCCTAATAGATGAATTATCCCCGCTCCGGGAGTTGGTTTCCTCACCACTCTTTTAGGACACTTTTTGCTTGTTTTCACTTGACTTGGCAAGATAATTGTTACGAGGAGCGTTTAGACTTAGCCCCTATTTATGAAGTCTCTTATCGTCACCCTACTCAATGGTTTGCTGCTGGTTGTATTGTTTAACCTTCCTGGCTGCCAGTCCGATCCTGTTTTTTCTGATCCTTGCGATCAATCCATTTGCCTGAATGGCGGCACTTGCTCCGACGGTTACTGCAACTGTCCTGAAGGTTTTACCGGTGCAGATTGTAGCGATCGCCAAACGCCCAAAGCCCTGATTGTAAACAGCCTGCGCCTCCCCTCGTTTCCAGAATTAGCACCCGATCAAAAACCTTGGGATTTTTCCGGTGGTCCCGATTTAAAACTGGTGTGGTATGTAGAAGATGAGTTGTTGGTAGAATTGGAAGCCACACATCCCGATGCGGTGAACGGTTCTTCCAATACTTTTATCCTTCCCGAGAACTTTCGATTGGAGCAGCCCGAGGCCCTTCATACCATTTTTGTGTACGACAAAGATGGCAAAGGAAAGCACCAACTCATGGGCTTGCTGGCCTTTCAACCCTACGCTCCTGACAATGGATTTCCACACCATTTGGTGGTCGAAAAAGACCCTCAGCTGCAATTAGAAATGGAATTGTCCTATCGGTTATAATCGGGGTAAACTCTTCCAAGCTTCGTAGACGTTTTTTTCTACTTTTGCTCGAAAATCGGGGTAAACGGCCCCTTATTTGTGATTTTCTTGTTGCTATTGCTATGAAGGTTGGTGTTTTTATCGATGCTGCAAACATTACTATGAATGGTGGCTACGCCATGCGCTATGATGTGTTGCGCAACTTTTGCTCTTTTGGCCACGATGTGGTTCGGCTCAACACTTACCTCGCCTACGATGGCGACCGCATTCGCAACGATGAGGAATACCGCATTCGCCAATACCGCTACTATTCGGTTTTGCGCAACTTTGGCTACAAGGTGATCACCAAAGAGGTGCGTTGGTACAACGACGACCAGGGCAACCGGCTGGGCAAAGCCAACGCCGACCTCGACATGGGCATCGACATGTTGTTGCAGGCCAAGTTTTTGGATAAGATTTACCTGTTGACCGGTGACGGTGGTTTCCGCAAAGTGGTAGGCGCCCTGCAAAACCAGGGAGTAAGGGTAGAATTGATTGCTTTCAACAACGTTTCCAAGGAATTGAAGTTCGAATCCGACCGTTTTACCTCGGGATTCATCATTCCAAATTTGCTCCCCTTCGAGCACGAACGCACCAACCGGCCCAATCAAGAAAACCTTTGGGGCGAAGAAGGTTCACTGGTGCGCGGTATTTGCCACAATCCGGCAGACAGCTATGCCTTTGTTCGAATCATGGGCAAAGATTATCGTCCGAAAGATGTTTTTTGCCACGTGGCCGATTCGCACGACATCCACGCGTTTGTGATGGATCGGGTGTATGAATTTACGCTTACCCACAGCGATCAGGGATTGCAAGGGAAAAACATTCGATTAGTAGACCAATAAACACTTGCAGCACTTAGCTTTGTAGTTCTTGACTACCAGTCCGTCATTTCATTAGGAGTGACCCTTCGGCACCATTTTATGGTGCCGTTTTTTGTGGGCACTATTGCAATCAATGCTGTCCAAAGGGCAAGGTGGTTACATTCGTTCCATTGCTTTACCTTGTAGAACATCATGAGTAAACCAAAGAAAACCTTGGTCAATACGCCCACCGATAAGCGGGTTCCAGACTTTTTGGAGGCCATTGCCAACCAAAGAAGAAAAGCAGATAGTAAGGTGTTGCTGGAGCTGATTCGCGAGGTAACGGGTTTGGAACCGGTCATTTGGGGGGAACGGATCGTAGGCTTTGGCCAATATTCCTACCGGCGAAAAAATGGCGATCAATTCGATTGGTTTCACGTGGGGTTCTCTCCTGGCAAAGCCCATTTAACCGTTTATGTGATGTATGACATCAATTCGGAGCCAGAGCTGTTGGAAAAATTGGGGCCACACACTACTGGGAAGGGCTGCCTCTACCTCAAGCGATTGGAAGGTTTGGACCTGGATGCCTTGCGTGAGATCATCGCCAAAAGTGACCGTTGGGCACAACACATTCGGGATTCTTCCTGATTGGAGTATCTTTGAGTAGTGATGTGGTCAAAACTCTTTGCATGGAGTTTTAACAACATTCAATGACTTTTACCCCAACCCCCAATTCGATGACTACCACTTCCGCTACTCGTCCTCCAAGTGCTATCCGGCAATGCAACTATTTGCAAGAAAAAGGCAAGAAACTCGCTCAAACCAACGGCTGGGTAATGTGGACCAATAAGCGTACTGACTATTTCCAGGAACTCAAGGAGTTTATTCGATTTCATGAAGAAATCAAGCAGTATCTACAGCAGTACCATACCGACAACCACTTTATTTCGGAAAGGGTAGCGCAATTCCCTGATTTGCCATTCAGGGATTTTTCCGGTGCCGAGAAAGGTACCAGCAGTTTATTTTTAGCGGGACTGCAATTAGGCGGAATAGGAGTGATCCTTTTTTTCGTGTTCCTTTACGTTTTCTTCCCCCTGGCTTATCTGTGGCAATACCAAGCCATACGCTACATCAACAAAACCAGCCAAATCCTTCACCAGACCAGTGGACTTTATGGTTCGATTGCCTTTCTGTTGAAAGCAGAAGCGGATGTTTAAGTGTAATTCTCCGAGTGAGGATAACCTGAACTGAGGGCGTAGACTTATCGGATTAGTGCTCGGGTATAGCTTGGTACTACGCCTTAAGAAAGGATAATGCCCCAATTGAGGAAGCAGAGGTGTTTTTAATTAAGGAGTTGACTTTGGGTTTTGTGGTAAGAAACAGGATAGACCATGGCATGAAAAAGGACTTTTTGCCATGTCTAACGGGAAAAACTCTTACCCGCGAACTCTAATTTTGGGCATAAAAAAAGCCTCGCGATGCGAGGCTGACAGCGGTCCGGACGGGACTCGAACCCGCGACCCCCTGCGTGACAGGCAGGTATTCTAACCAACTGAACTACC
>CALCCE010000033.1 GCA_937899835.1 uncultured Flavobacteriales bacterium
CCGGTTTGTTGCGGGTGGCGCATCCGGATTTTCAAGATGATCCAATTGAACAGGAAGCAGGTATGGAGTTGATGCAGTTGATGCCCAATCCCGTAGCGATGAATGGTTTGGTGCAGTTAGAAGTGCGAACTTTTAGAGCCGCACAAACCAATGTTCAAGTGATGAATAGTTTAGGACAAGTAGTGCATACCCAAAACAACTTCTTCGAAGAGGGAGTCAATCGAGTCACCTTGTCTACCCGAGAACTTACCACCGGGGTTTACTTTATTCAAGTGAGTGGACAAGAAACAACACTTCGATTGGTGGTCAATTGACCCATTTCAAATGGATGACTTGAAAGGCGATTGATCCCATCCTTTTCAACAACCAAAGAGGCTGTCTTCATTTTAGGGGACGGCCTCTTTGCATTTTATGGAAATAGATGATTTTTTTCCTCTCATTAGAGGTGGGAGTGGGCCAACGGAGCTGACTTCAATTTTTGGCTTTTAGGATATAAAAGGAATAATAATTGTAGACAACCTGCCCTTGAATAAAGATACCTCGATGAAAAAGACCCCTTTACTATTGCTCGTTTTGTTGGTAGCTATCCAGGCAGCTGCACAGTTTAAAGAGTTCAAAGAATACCCCAATGGATTTATTTACAGTGAAACGACAATGGGTCAGCTGAACACCATTGTGGATTCTTTAAACCTCAAGTACAAGGTCTGCGAATTGGATCGGGTGTATCGTTCCGAACAACAAGCCGAAGGGCACTATGTCTATTTAAAAGAGGGAAACATAGTAGGCGCTCAAAAAGATATTGAGAATGGAATGCCCTTCAGCGAATGGTTACTGAAATATCCCCAAGCGGAGGTGACAAAAAATTTACTAATCATAAAATATGAGTACGAGAACTACAAGGGAGAACATACCACTGTATTCAATAGTCTGATCACCGACCAACAGTTAAGATTTACCAATCAGCCCGAATTGTTTCACAAACCGGTTTACCGCACTTGGATGCATCAATACCATGAAAAGACCGAATACGGCTCTGAGCGTCTTAAAGGGTTTTTCTTTGGTAGTGAGTTCAAATCAAAACCCCTTCCGGAAACCTATGCCAGGATGGTGCAATATGTTGACTGCATGGTAGATACCACAGAAACGATCTTTAGAGAAGCGGCACAAGAAACTTCTTATTACTATACCAAAGACGATGAAAGCATGGTGTCATCCTTCCTTACCTATGTGCACAGGCATACCCAGCATCCAGACTTTTCTATGGATGCAGTAGGTGGCACAGCTTACTGGAAGGCTTATCAGGAGTGGAATTCCCAAAGATTTGTCAGAATTGATAGCCATTTGGTACAAAAGCAACGTTTCCAGCAATTGTTTACGGCAGCTATCGACGAAGCGCTGAAGTTGGGCAATACAAATGAAGAATTTGAAGGTTACATTGGGCGCTACCGCTCCAAGCAATTGGCGTTGGACCTAAAACGAAATCGCATCGTTGTCGGAAGTTGTAGCATGGACGATAGTCCGCGCGAACATGCACGCTCCATAGCGGTGTTATCTGCAGAAACGGTGAGTTGGGAAATTTTTCTGAGGGCTCACCTCAATATTATGAACGATCGGGTTTCTCGAGTAAGTGACAATAGCGTTGCCTGGGAGAAAAGAGAAACCTATCTCGGTGAACTGGAGGCCCTGGGTATCGATGTGCTCGATTTACTATTAGGTAGTGCCTTAAGGGTTGAAAATGCTCATCCCAACCACTATCTTGGAAATATTCAAAGGATGGGTAGGGCACTTTCTGAGTACAGTAAACCTGAAGCCTTAGAAAGGCGATTACTTACTATGATTCGTGACAAAGAGTTAGACAACTACAACCGGGTTTTGATGTATTATCTCTTCTTGAACTACAACCACTACCTCAAGGATGAAGACCGGAAATCAGCAAATCAGGAGCGCCTGATGATGGCCCTCGATTCCTTTCCAGAAAATATTATAGAACACCTAAATGCATCTCATTAAGTCGTAGGTTAACCCAAGCGGCTTTTTTAAGCGAGTTGGGTCAAGCGATAAAAATGATAAATGTGTCGAAAAGCCGGCCAAAGTTGTTGGTCATTAACGAGGTCCAAGTAGTGTTCAAAGTGCTGATCTGAAAAGTCCATAGGTACATGATTTTGATGGTTCATGCCCTTTACCGAGGTGCTGCGAACATCACCGGCAAGGTTTTGGACTTATTTTTCATCCACCGAAATCATCACTCAAAAAGCATGACCATTGAAAAATCAGTTCAAACCCGTAGGGCTTGACCTTGCCGGAGAGGTTAGGAGTGCCGACCTTGGGCAATGAAGGAGCAAAAGCATGTGCCGATGGACGATTGGATAGGAGATTCGTACCCCCATAAGTCACAGCCAAAGACTGATCGTAGTTTGCAACTACGATCGTATATCCTTTTCACACTAAGAAGGAAACACCTTCAAAATCTCATTTTTCAGTGATTCAAGTTCCACCTCAAGGTCTGGGTCTGCGATAGGAAAATCTTGCAACTGCCATTTCCGCAAGGCAAGATAATCTTGGGTCAAGCGATAAAAATGATAAATGTGTCGAAAAGCCGGCCAAAGTTGTTGG
>CALCCE010000034.1 GCA_937899835.1 uncultured Flavobacteriales bacterium
TTCTTTTGCCAAACCTATTGCGCAACGCTCCGGTCAACAGGATCAAGAAAAGGGATGACAGTTTTCCGCCGACCGTAACATAATGGCCTTTCGGGTGCAGCACCCGGGAATAGGCACCGGGTGGACGATTGGTTTTACAATCGAGGATCAAATCGTATTGGGCTTTATCACGGGTGAAATCGTGCTGTTTGTAATCGATTACTTCATCAAATCCCAATTGGCGCATGGCTTTCAATTTCTTTCCCGTATCTACTCCGGTGACGGTAGCACCTTGTAGTTTAGCGAGCTGTAGGGCAAAGGTGCCTACGCCACCGCCGGCTCCGTTGATGAGCACCTGTTGGCCTTTCCCCAATTGGCCCAACTGCAAGCCCTGAAGTGCCAGTAAGGCAGCATGAGAAATGCTACAAGCTTCTTCGAAAGAAATAGCATCGGGTTTATGGGTTAGTGCTTCCTCGTTTACGGCCATGTATTCAGCGAAAGTTCCAAACCCATGATTCGAAGTATCACCATATACCGCGTCTCCCGGTTGGAAGCGACTCACTCCCGGGCCCACGGCTTCTACCACGCCGGCCAATTCAATGCCTGGAGTAGCATATTTCGGTTTACGCAGTCCGAACATCAATCGATAGAGAAAAGGTTTACCTGAAACCATGCTCCAATCAAAGTCGTTGATGGCCGTGGTAATCACGCGCACCAACACTTCTTTTTCGCCCGGGGTGGGCCGTTCTACCGCTTTCAACGAAAGTTGATCCGCAGCACCGTATTGATGTTGAACAATAGCTTGCATAACCTTGCAAAAAGCAAGGGTGAAGATAGGTCAATCGAAAGCTCACTGGAAGTCAGTGCCTCATTTCTTAACCAAAGTTAGGTGCCACCCACGACGGCTTTCAATAGCCCAATGCCTTCCAGGTTTTTCGCGCCCGGCCGGCTACCGATTTTCGCGTTTCGGTTATCAATTGTGCTATTTGTGGCTTCATCCAGGTTTTTAGTTCAGTATCCGTTTTGGCAAAATGAGCCAGGGTTTCCATCGTGGTATTCAGTACAATCCAATCCTGATGAAAGGCAAGGTTGTGCCGCAGGTGTTCGACGGCACGTTGCTGCTGTTCCGGAGATAGTTGCTTGCGCCAGCTTAAAATCAACTGTGCGAGGGTCCACTGTGCAGAGGCCTGTTTGATGGCAGCTACCTCAGACAAAAAACGATCGATGTAGGGGTGAAGCAACTCGGGTTGGGCCTTAGCAAGGCGTTTCATGGCGTTGGAAACCCGCAAGCGCACCACCTCATCTGTACTCTTATAGCATTGGTAGAGGGCTTCTACCTTTTGGGGTTGTTCCAGCACTTCCGCTACTACGGCTTCGGTGTTGCCCAATGAGTTGGGATGACCACCAGTAAGGGCTTTTTCAAAATCTTGCCAAGTGTGACTTGGTTCCATTTTTCAAAGAAAAGGAATTGGAAATAGCTGCCAAGTTCCATTCATCGTATTGTCGCTACTCTTTTCATTAAAATATCGGATTAACGGTTTAAAACCCATCCGTTAAAGTTTCATAGCTGGGATTAATTGTCCTAATACTATAGGTTAGACCAGGCTCAATATCCCTTGGTTGATCGCTGTTTGCCAATTCTACTTCAG
>CALCCE010000035.1 GCA_937899835.1 uncultured Flavobacteriales bacterium
AAGTGGTGCGCATCCAAGGGGGCGCGGAGCAAATCATGAGTTCGACCGAGTTCAACACCTGGCTGGCCGGCCATCCTGAAACGGACTATGAAATCACTCAGGAAGCGCGTTTGGCTTCTGAGCATCAGATGATGAAGGTAACCGGCATTGAAAGCACCTCTTACCATGTGCCTTTGAGCAGTTGGGTGGCTTCTTCGCTATCGGGTTTGCAATTGGCATCAACGGTTGATACGGCTTCTACCTTTGCCGAACCGGCCTGGAATTATCATACCGATACCCTGCTACCTGAAGTGGTGTTTTACATCAAAGATCACCTGGGCAATACACGGGTGACTTACCGGCCGGAGGTCAACAGCTGTGGACCCAATCCGGCTCCTGAAGGGCCTGCCTACGTTGCTTCAGTTGATTTTTACTTGCAACAAGTGGTGGATTACTATCCTTATGGAAAGGTGTTGCGGGAGTTTCAAGGGGGAGTTGGGCCAGAGAAGTACAAGTATCAAGGCTCTCAAGAAGATGCTGAGCTTGGGGAGAACCTCTATTACACTCACTTTCGTCAGTTAGATAATGAAGTTTGCCGCTGGTGGCGGATTGATCCTAAGTTTAATTACAAGGAAAGTCCTTATGTATCAATGGGGAACAATCCCGTGCAATTTGTAGACTTTTTGGGCGATACTACCTATGTATTTGATAAAAATGGCCTTTATGTTGGTGTTGAAGATGATGGGAAGAAGCGAGTCATTGGCCAAACGGTCGATTACGATGAGAATGGGAAGCGTTTTGTTACTCGGACTTTTACGTTTAACGATATTGATCTTTACAGAGATATAATAAAGTCACCGAACTTCGGCGGATTAGATTTTTCTTTTGAAAAAACAATTCCAAATCTGATTGCAATGGGGGCAGAAAGCTATGATATCGAGCTTGAAGTACTGCGAATAAGTAAATCATTTCCAAGATATAGAGCAGCCATTTATACGAGTACGACAGGGAATATGGATTATAGGGAAAGTGTTCCTGAATTAAGAAAAGATCGATCAAAGTTATATTTAATCAATGGGGCTGCTTATGATCGATTGGATGCGGTTCAGTTCATCTGGGGGGCTACTATGCAGGAAATAGGGTTCTCATTAGGTGTGTCAAGATTGGGAGCACATGTCAATAATCACCTTAACGGTAATCGTCAAAATGAGGAAACAGAAAATTATGACACTCAAACAAGTGTTTTACGATTAGACTCAAAAGCAGACCAAAGGGCAATTATCAGTGGTTTTAGGTACCAAAAAAAGATTAATAAACAATAATTATGCGACACTTGTTTTTATTTGTGCTGTTGTATTTAGGCATCTCTTCCAATCAAATATTTGGAAATAAAAATATTGATATGATTGAGCATAACCTAAAGAAGTATATAGAGATGAACAAAGAGGAAACTCAATTGAATCTTCTTTTTAACTCCAACTATGTTTCAAGAGGGAAAGATGACCATTTTGGTTTTGAACCTCTCTTTTTTGAGAAGCACTTTGGGCTTTCTGTAGCTTCGCCTGTTTATATATCATTCGCAAATTTTGATATTAATTCGCCTGATAAAATTACCTTTTCACCATCAGATGATTTATGGGATCAGGTGCCAAGTTTAAAGAGTGATTCGGAGTTAGAAAGACTTATTTTGTCAAAAGCTCAAGAGATGCTTACTGCTATAGCTCGCGTCAACATGGGAGGTTATCGTGCTACGGATTCTACAATCTATTTTTATTACGGTTACCCTAATTACCAACTAATCTATTCGCTAAAAAATATCCAACAGCAGTCTTTTCGGTACCTGATCCAATTAGCACCCAAATGGTATTATTATGATAAAAATGTAAAAGTAGATTCGAAGCTCATTCACAAGTTGTCTTTTAAAGCATACAAATCCATTGCTCCACGAAGTGAGTACTTTCACTTAAATCGAAAAGATCGTAAAGAAAGGTCTAAAAAATTAATTTATGTAAGGCAGGATTTACGAAAAGAAGAATAGTTTATACGATTGAATCGACTATTTAATAAAAAAGAATGGCTGCATGCCAACCGTTCCAATAAAATAATGTTTCACAACGTAGTTTATGAACCAAACGACAATATTAATATTACACTTACACTCACACTCACTTTCGTCAGTTTGATAATGACGTTTGTCGCTGGTGGCGGATTGATCCTAAGTTTAATTATAAGGAAAGTCCTTATGTATCAATGGGGAATAATCCAGTGCAGTTTGTAGACTTTTTGGGTGATACGACCTATGTGTTTAGCGGTGTTACTGGGGCTTATGTAGGAATGACCGATTTGGATAAAAAGGGGCAACGTGGTTTGATTAAAACCTCTATTGAGATAATTATTGCTGGCGATAAGGTCACAAAAAATACTATGGAGTATTTTAATTTCAATGATCCTAAAATAGATAGTAAGGCAATAAGGAATGGGAAGATAAATCGTCTTGAGGTCGTTTCTAAAGATCTTGTTTTTAAGCAATTATTTAGGAGTGGAGTGCTTTCACCCGAAAACGAAGGAATAGGGTATGCCCGAAAAGAAGGGGTTGCAGGAGGTAAAATGGATTATGCCATTCAGGGGTATTACGCCGGGGATTTAGATAACAAGACCATTTATTATGTAACTTCAGCCGTTGATGGACAACCTGGAAGTGTAGCATACAATTTTGGTGATTTTGGAAATTATTTATTTGGGCGCGGCATTGGGGAATTAGGTATCTCCCCTGGCATTGCTAAAGCTGGAGCTCACTATAACAATATATTCAATGCCTATCTTAGGTCAACTGATTATACCCCATTGTATGATATGGGGCCTGGGACATATGCGGATCCAGGTTTTTTTGATTCGCCTGCTGATCAGGCAGCAATTACTAGAGGTGCATACTTGAGATGGTCACAATATCTTCAAAACACTGATTTAACCTTACCAATTTCTCCTTGATGATGAAGCAATCTTTTTTATTCGCTATGCTTCTGCTTTTTTCAAGTTGTAGTACTGTTAGTAATAAGCTTGAAGAATACTTGTGTTCCAACAAAGGTTCTGATTTAATCAGAAAATTAAAAGGTTCAAGCTTGTCAAAAAGAGGAACATTCTATGCATTTACTGTTCATAGGGAATCCAAGGAGAACCGTTACCAATTTGCTCAAGATGAAAGTACCGATCAATGGAAGTTAATCTCTACCGATTTGGAATTTGACACTACAGGAGGGGGAAGTGGACCTCTCTTTATTAAGAATGGTTATTCAGTCGAGCAATGGATAAATTACTTGGTTCCTATTATCGAGTCCTTAGATGTTAGAGGATACTCCTCAGATTTCGAGGAATTTGGAATTCAGCTAAAGTTTTACACAAAAGATGAAAGAGCTGTCCTCATCGTAGAAGATTTAAGTCTTGTAAAAGATGAAGAGTACAATGAATACTTAAGCTTGTTTTGGAGTTCGTGCGAAAGAGTATATGTGAAAGAGGGGTGGGATTAGGTCTTATAATTGGGGGTTTGGAGAGTACAACAAAAGTCACTTGAGCAAAACTCACGTGACCTACCGACCGAAAGTGAACGATTGTGGGCCGAATCCGGCTCCTGAAGGTAGCCCTTACATCTCCAACATCGCCTTGCATTTAGAGCAGGTGGTGGATTACTATCCCTATGGGAAGGTATTGCGAGAGTTTAAATCAGGAAAAGAGAAGTATTGCTATCAAGGAATGCATAAAGATGAAGAACTTGGAGAGAACTTATTCTATACTCATTTTAGACAATTAGACACAGATTTAGGCAGATGGTGGCGGATTGACCCAGTTTTTAAGGCCAATTGGTCTCCCTATGTTTCTATGTCAAACAATCCAGTACTTAGGATAGACCCAAGAGGAGATGATGATTACTATGACATGAACGGGAAGTTCATTGGCTCAACTTCAAGTGGAGACGCTATAAGGCTTATTGAAAGGTCTCAATACAATGAGATTGTAAAAAAAGTAGATGAATCTAAACCAGAGGGTGTGAATGATTTTGTTTGGAATGCAACAAAAGGCATGAAGCTCCAGAAAGAGCTTTCACAAGTAGGGGTAAAAGTACAAGTGCAAAGCCAGGAGGCACAGCAAGCCTTGATGGACCAGCTGCTAGCAAAGCATCTAAATACGGGAAAGGAACAAGGAGCATTCATTATTTTAGACGTTAAAAATGCCAAATTATATATTCAAGAAGACAAAGGGGCTAAAGGAACAGCTAAGAGTATTCGTTTCTCTAACTTAACTTATAGTGGCGATAAAAAGACTATTCCTGGTAATTCATCCTTAGTTGTAATCGCTGATATACATACACATGATACATACGGAGGTCCTTCTACACCTGAAAATGGAGCTTATGGGCAAAATCAAAACGATTTGGTTTTTGCACAGCAAGAAAATTCCACAAAATATGTAAAGGATTTAGGAGGAATTAGTAAAGTCACCCCTGACGGTAGAGTTGTAATTGAAATGCCAGTAACAATTAATACAGCGATAGATGCACTACAAGAATATGGTACGCGGTAAGAATTTTAAGTTAATCCTGCTTGTAGCATTGCCAATAATATTGGCAGCATTGCCCCAATCAGACAAGATCACTTATTCACTTCCTAATGAAGTGAATAAAGTGATTGTGGAACATATTGAAGAGAGGCATAAAAAAGATTCAACTCTTCTTTTTTATGTAACAATATCTAAAATATTTGACACCACATCCATATCACTTTTAGAATACCACCAAAATGGAAGTGATTTTAGCCAAGCCGTTATTGCAAAGACCAAAAGGTTTGTTGTTGTAGAAGAATTGCAAATCCCTGTACTTTTCGAGAGTGACTGGTCTTTTTCTACCGATTTAAATAGAATCCAGAATGATGGGTCTATTTTATATCAACCAAGAGGAGGGGCAGGGTATGTAATTGGTTTTACTCATAGATTGGGGGGTGATTGTCACATTTTTTTCAAAGTCGGAGTCCCTTGATGGTTAAGGGTAACGCTGAGGCCAACTCCGCTATTAAACAGGTATAAACCGATACAGATATTTGGTTACATGATGTTTTCCCAGGGAGATACCCTAACCCAAATCAAGTTAGACAAGAACAAATTGAAAATTGTAATGAAGAAGGAAATTCTTGTGAAGAAGAATGTGATACATCTGGTTGTTAATCGAACCATTTTTCTATTCCTCATGCTTTGCGTCCTATGTTTGTTCTCTTGTGAACACAAGGGAACAAGCAAAATATTCATTTTGCCTGATGGACAAAGTATATTTCAAAAGTCAGTTGCAGAATTTAATGGTAGTCACGATTTGGAATATTTTGCTTATAAAGGACTAAGCTTTCCTCTTCAAGAAAGCCATGTGTTAGGGAAGAAAGCTAAGGCGGTATTAGTAATAGACGAAATAAGTGGATTATATTATGACGATGGATCAGATTTTGAAAGCACCTATACCAAACTGAAAGATTCATTAGTATCCTCAATAAGCATTGAACTTAATGATTTTGTGAACTATCATGAAATTTCAAATTATTTGAATAAATCTTATAAGTCACAGTATTCAATGGATTTAAATGAAAGTGTTGACACAATCATTCAAAGTGTTATGCATTCTATTGTGAGACACACTTTTATTTCAAAAAACATCCTTCGGAACCATCAAAATTAATATGTGTGTTTGATGCAGGTTTAAAGAACGAAAAATCAAAGAGTATTTCTGTCGTCCCAATTGAAAAAACATCAAATAACTCCGATTAAAGATCATTAATAATGAATCTGTCAATATTGATACCCACATAAAGGAAAAAGTTAACATCGTTACTCCAAACCTGGAATAATACATATTCTCCTAAGACCCCCTTTTGCATGACGATTAGATATTCTTCCCAAGAGGCGCGTTTGGCTTCTGAGCATCAAATGATAAAAGTGATCAGTACAGAGAGTACTTCCTATCATGTGCCTTTGAGCAGCTGGGTTGCTTCTTCGCTATCGGGTTTGCAACTGGCATCAACGGTTGATACAGCTTCTACCTTTACCGAACCAGCCTGGAACTATCATACCGATACCCTGCTACCTCAAGTGGTATTCTACATCAAAGACCACCTGGGCAATACGCGAGTGACTTACCGGCCGGAGGTCAACAACTGTGGGCCCAATCCGGCTCCTGAAGGGCCTGCTTACGTTGCTTCAGTTGATTTTTACTTGCAACAAGTGGTGGATTACTATCCTTATGGGAAGGTGTTGCGGGAGTATAGGTATAAGAAGGAAAAATTTAAATATCAAGGCTCTCAAGAAGATACTGAGCTTGGAGAAAACCTTTATTACACCCACTTTCGTCAGTTAGATAATGACGTTTGTCGCTGGTGGCGGATTGATCCGAAAACTAATCATTCACAAGCTCCTTTTAATTCAATGGGAGGTAACCCTGTTATGTTTAATGATTACTTTGGGGATACCATTGTAATTTGGGACGTCGTAGTAAACGAAGAAACAGGCTATGAAGAATGGATATCGGTTAAATATCAATACGGCATGAAATATAATGGGCCAAGTAAATACCTTAAAGAGGTTGTGGCTGATTTAAACTTTTTACACAAAAATAATCTTCAATCAAATTACAGTGAACTTGATTTTATTGTGCAAGATTACTTTAAGGTTAATGTTTCAAGTGCACAAGGAGGAGCTATAACTGGCGATATGGCCTTTAACTCTGATACAGAAATTCGTTACACACCTAATATGGGTTTACTTTATCAAGTAGGTGGTGAAACTGGGTTTATGCCTTCCTATGTCGGATTGTTACATGAAATTGCGCATTATTACCAGAGGTGGAGTGAAGATTATAATGGGCCCGATTACACAAGCGAATACACCCTATTCAATGACTTTTTTGGTAATAAAGAGGACGCTTACCATAGGCCAAGAGAAGAATGGGTAATAACAAACGTGGAAAATCAGGCCACACAGAAGCTTGGGCTCCTTGATAGAAATCATCACAGTGGAACAGCTGTTCCTGTTTTTCGATCATCATCTATGTCCGGCTTTCAACTTCCAAATACTTCATCTGATGAATACAAAGCTTTTATGCAATCCATTAGCTTTTAGAGTAAGAATTATAGTACATGGTCTCTTTTTTCTTTTGATTATGCTCTCGTGTGAAGAATCAAAAAAAATTGCTCAGGATTTAGAAAAATAG
Source organism: uncultured Flavobacteriales bacterium (assembly GCA_937899835.1). Classification (GTDB taxonomy): domain Bacteria; phylum Bacteroidota; class Bacteroidia; order Flavobacteriales_G; family Salibacteraceae; genus CALCCE01. Next base: position 7,217 of record CALCCE010000035.1, read on the forward strand.
AGTTTGTAGGAGTCGCTAATCAAAGCACCTCTGCGGTCTCTCGAAGTGCTCTTTCTGACTACGAATATTTCGTCAACCTTGATAGTCGAAGCGATATGACGTTAATGTGCTTGTTCCTCAATGATGCAGAAAAATGCTACAGCTGCAATCAGTCAGAAAACGATTACAAAGCTCTATTGGTGATAAGCGGAACAAATCAATTCAATGATTCCTTATGGGTGTTTTCTAACAGCTTTTTATGGCAAGGCAACAGTTATCACATTTCAGATTATTTCTCACATTGGATTACTGAAATGGCCTCAAGACACAGTAGAGAAGATGCAATGAGGATTGCGAAAGAAAAAAGAGAAGCCGTCATCAATTCGGAAAGCGCCCCTTGAAACTGAGGCCTTAAATATTGCTAATCATGTAATGTAAGTCCTACTTCAACTACTACTTGGCAAATGTTGTGTATTTATTCCTTTGTGGAAAGATTCTGCGGATGTTTCAAGGGGGAGCGGGTGCTGAGAAATACCTGACTACCGACCATGAAAGAGCTACCGAGACAGGGTTTGATTATCGAGGAGCGCGGTTTTATGATGGAGGTGTAGCGTGGTTTTTGGGTCTTGATCCACATGCGATAAACTATCAAAGGCTACAAAAGTGGTGCGTTCCACAAAGGAGCTTGGGTGGTGCATCCGCTTCTTGTTTTGTCAAATGGTGCGCAACAGAACGGCAGCGTACCGGTGCGCACTTTTTTATTTTTTTGAAGTG
>CALCCE010000036.1 GCA_937899835.1 uncultured Flavobacteriales bacterium
TAATGAGGCCTTTGAGCTATGGTATTTGCTCCACTTTGATGATCATCGGTCTGCATTAAGCCGCACTCAATACCAAAAGAAATTAGAATCGTGTTTTAAAAATGCGGGGCTAACCAATTTTCGATATGCGAAAAATCACGAAAATATGTTTACCTTGTTGGATGAATATGGAAGTAGAAGTGACGCTATCAGGCGGTGTAAAGCTTTAAACAAAGATTATTCTGAAAAAAGGAATTACGCAGATCATAACCCCTGTACTCAGGTCCACCTTTTAGTGGAAGACCTGCTGAAATACAAACCTTCGTAAAGTGGGGCAATCACCTTGCCCTGAAGACCGGTCTTCTTCAGTAGGAGAATATGATCTAATATTTCACTACTCGCTTCACGGTGCTATCTCCTGTGCCGTCCAAACGCAACAAGTACACGCCTTTTGGCAAATGACTAATGTCCATTTGAGTTTGAAGTGATGTGGCAGGAACTAGCGCCTGACCTTGGAGATTGAATAAAGTGACGGTTTGAAATAGCCCCGGTACAACATCAATCTGAATAAGACCTGAAGTTGGATTGGGAAACACATCGAGGTCAGTGATGGAGTTACTCTCCTGGACTGAAACAACTGAGGTGAGCTTTATTTTTGCTACTAAATAATCGTAGGCTCCTACTGGATTGCGGGTAATCCAGCCGTTGTCGAATCGAGCTTCAGCAGCATAATGTGTTGAACCACTGAAATAGAGATAGCCATCATGATAATGTAGTGAGCGGGCAAACTGCATTTCTGGCCCTGTTATCTGACGTGCCCATTGAAATTTTCCTGCAGGAGAAAGACAAACAAAAAAAACATCTTGTGCTATACCGTTCATGGACGCAACATTTGGGCCTGGGTCAAAATCAACGTTGGTGGAGAAGGTGCCGGTGACAAAGAAGTTGCCATGTTCATCTTGAGTAATAGAACGTGCTTGATCATATTGACCATCTCCTGCAATATAAATCCAGTTGAAATTGCCTAGAGGATCGTACTGAACCACAAAAACATTACGGTCTCCTCTTATGGAATGCCATTCGGTACCAGGCCCAGGATCGAAATCTACTTTTATACCATAAGTACCCGCCAAGGTCACGTTACCTTGATTGTCTACCACCAGATCATGCGCATCTTCTCCGTTGTCTCCACCGATGCCAAATGCCCAAAGCAACTGACCTGCGGGATTGAATTTTTGTAGAAAGAAGTCGCGTTGGCCAGCTGAACTTGTAGAAAGTATCGCATTGCCCGGGTCTAAATCCACTACATCTTGAAAAGAGCCAATTGCATAGACGTTGCCTTGCGGGTCTGCTGCACTGGCGGTATATCGATCGAATTCTGATCCACCTACGGTGTTGACCCAATCCAACTGACCATCGGGTTGGAGTTTGACAAGAAAGCCGTCGTCATTCCCCGATGAGGTGCGCCAGTCGGTACCTGTACCAGGATTAAAATCTGCTGTTCCCTGAAAAGCTCCGGCGACAAGCAAGTTGCCGAACTTATCCATGCTCAAGTAGCGGGAAAAGTCGGAGTACTGGCCTCCGAAGGTTTGTACCCAATCAAAATTGCCAGATTCGTCGATTTTAAGGACATAAGCATCGCTCAGACCGTTGGAGGATTTGATCGCGGTAGATGGGCTGGGGTCAAAATCAACGCTTTGGTTAAAAGAGCCTGCCAGGAAAACTGCTCCGCAACTTTCACTATTTCCCTGTTCGACGGTTAGTCCCAGTACGTCTTCAAATCCATTTCCTCCAAAGGTGAGTGCCCACTCAAAGGTTCCATTTGGGTTGAATTTGATTAGGTAAACATCGAAGTCACCATTGGAAACTGCCATATGCACCCCTGGGCCGGGATCAAGATCTACTGGGTCGTGAAACCAACCGGTGGCATATACATTGCCGCAACCGTCTGTTACTACCCGACCGGGGTGTTCTGCGTGACTACTACCAATTAGGTGCATCCACTCTAAGTCGATTTGTTGGGCGGTTAGTGAAACGGGAAAAAATAAGCTGATCCAAATTAGGGGGAAAAGCAAAGCGTAGTGCTTTTTCATAGGGAGAGGTTTATTGAGGTGAGCAGCGAACTTTACAACTATTGTGCCTTATTTACTGTATGAGTCGGGCTATCTGAAAAAGGTTGCATGGCGTTCGATGCTCGCCTTCATAAGGCCAATGACGTCTTTAAAACAGCATCTTACAACCACTGGGGTTGTTTTTGGAATAAGAAACGTTGTTTCTTCTTTTTATTGGCGGAGTACCAAATGTGCTTTGTTCAATTTCAAACTCGGAATGTCAGAGGCATTGATGTAAGACCGGACCTCATAAGTGCCTTTTTGCAAAAGATCTACCTCTCCAACTTTACCTTCAAAACTCCATTCCGTATGCCCATTGACCTCAGTTAAGACAGACTTTAGGCGCGGGTTGGGGTTGAGGCCATCGAGGCGTTGGTTACTTATTTGAACGCTGTCTTTCCAAACCTCTATGGTATAATACAGCATTAATTCTTCATCGAATTCCAAGTCTAACTCTACCCATAACTCTAAAGGAGCAGTGGGGTCAGGCGCCAACTGTGTGGAATGGAAAGTGGTTCCGACTTCGTTGATTTCGATGCGACCGATTTCAGTGCCTACAAGCCCACAGCCTGTCCAAAACCAAAGGAATAATGCTGCAATGAAATACTTGTGCATGACGGGGTGGCAAGGATATCGAATCCAAGATAACGAATATTTGGTGTCGATAGATCGCTTTTAGAGCGTAACTGCAAGGCACTCTTTCAAAGGGTGGTAGTTGGCTGGTAGACAACTACAAATGGTGCTTTTTCTGATCTGATCTGAATTTTATTGGCGCTTTTCTTCCTGGGATAAAGTGCATTTACCAAAGAAAAGACTGTAGAAAGGAATGAAATTTTGGCCGATAATTTTTTTGGACGTAGCCGTCAAAAACCTTTGGATAGGTTGTCTTCATCAAAGATAAATCCACTTTACTCCATCATTTTTTTCAATATGCATTTAAGAAATCCCCAACCACTTTTCTTATTCCTATTTCTGTTTTTTAGCTGTTTATCATCGTTTTCCCCCCTTTCGGCCGAAACAATTGAGCGTGTAGATAGCCTTAGGCAGCAACTTAAAAAAGAGCCGACTGCCCAGCAGGGGCAAATTTGCCTGAACCTTGCAAAAGTGTTTTTACGCCAAAATGGAGACTCATCTTTGCACTACAGCAAACAGGCGATGCTGCTTACAAAAGAGGCCAACGATTCATTGCGCTATGGCATGGCATTGAATTTCGTTGGTGTTTCATGGATTCTTAAAAACCGCCTCGATTCCGCACAGTTCTACTTGAATAGGGCAGAGCGACAATTTGTATCGATCAAGGATTGGAATGGCCAAGTTCTTTCATTGGGCAATTTGAGTATCGTGCAAATGCGAAGACATGCGCCTGGTGAATCCCTGAAGATTTTGTTGCGACAAATTGAAGCGATAGAAAAGCTGAACGATAGTACGCGGTTATTTCATGCCTATGCTCAACTTGGAACTACTTACCGGCAACTGGACCGCCACGAAGAGGCCCTTGAGCTTTACGACAAATGTTTGCAATACTATCTTGCTAAGCAAGATTCGGCATTCTTGCAGATGATCTATCACAACATGGCGGTTGTTTACAGTATTTATGAACAGTTGCCTATGGCAGAAGACTATTTTCTCAGGGCCTTGGAAATGGCGCGCAAACAAAGGAATGTCAAAAGTGAATATGGTATTCTGGAGCAGTTGGCGGGGATAATGTTGCGGTCTTGTCGATTTGAAGAAGCAGATTCTTGCATTAACGCTTCCTTGCAGGTAATGCGGGAGAATGGTATGGGCGTTCGAGAAGGAGAAATTCTGATCACCCAAAGTAAGATTAAATTGAAGCTGGGAGGTTGGGAAGAATCGCTTGAGTTGTTGCAGCAAGCCGAAAAGAAACACAATGCCATTGGTTCTGTAAAGGCGAGGCTAAACGTGATGCTGGCCAAGTGGACGGTATTTCAAGCACTGAATTGGAAAGATTCGGCCGAGGTATACATTCAGCCGGTACTGGATTTAGTAGCCCAGATTGAGAACCCTCTGGAAACTAACATTTACATAAGGGAAATCTATCAATATTATGAGTGGGCAGAGCAGCCCGCAAGAGCCTTCGTTTACTTCAAGAGATACAAAGAGATAGAGGATTCTCTGTTTTCGCGCAACAATTACGCTTATCTGGAAAGCATGCGAGCTGATGCCAATGCCAAAGAATTGGCTTTGGTGAGTGAACAACGAAAGGTGCAAGCGCGAGAATTGGAATTGGAAAAATCTCGTTCGGAACGTCAACAATTGCTGTTTGTAAGCTCTGTTTTATTGGCGCTTGCATTGCTCATTGGGTTTCTTTGGTGGCGATCCAGGTTGAAGGAACAAACGAACCTACAGTTGTTGCATGAGAAGCAGAAAGGGTTGCGTGCGGTGCTCGGAAAGGAGTCGGAGGTTCGGAGAAGCATTGCCCGCGACTTGCACGATGGCCTAGGGCAGCTACTAACCAACCTCTCTTTTTTAGTAGGTGATTTGAAACAAAAAGCCCCGCGTTTCGAATTGGCTGGTACCCTTGAAAAAATGGAAACCATGATCGAACTGGCCCATCAAGAGTCAAGATCGATCGCTCACCAAATTCGCCCGCATGCTTTGGAAGAAAAGGGCCTGGAGGGAGCTTTACGAGAGATGTTTGTCAAGCATTGTGTTAACCACGATTTGACCGTTGATTTCCAGTGTGACGGAAAAGAAAAGATTCCCGCCGAGGTACAAATTGAGCTTTTCAGAATGTGCCAAGAGATGCTCACCAACACCTTGAAACATGCTCGTGCCACTACCTTTCAATTGTACCTGCAATTTCACACCGATCGGGTACTGATCGTAGCGCGGGATAATGGAATTGGCTTCGATTGGTCAAAGGTTTCAGGTAAGGGAGAAGGATTGCTCAATTTAAAACATCGTACTGAGGCTATGGGAGGCGTTTTTCATCAAGAACGCTCAAAACCTTCCGGGCAAGCTATGCGGATTCGCATTCCTATTAAAGGCACTGCTTCATGAGGGTAGTGATCGTTGATGATCTCAATTTAGTGAACGAAGGCATTGCTGCTTTGCTAAATAAGATCAACGAAGTAGAGGTTGCTGCTTCGTTTTTAACGGGTCAAGCTTGCCTCAATTGGTTACATCAAAACCAAGTGGATTTGGTCCTATTGGATCACCAAATGGTTGACCTTAACGGTTTGGATACCTTTCGGGAAATCCGAAAGAAACACCCTTTCGTCAAAGTTTTGTTGCTCACCTGGGTCGCCGAGGCATCGTTGATCCAAACGTATATACGCGAAGGCGTAGACGGGTATTTGCTCAAATCAGATTCTTACCTGGAATTGGAAACAGCCGTTCGTTCCATTCAAAATAAGGGCAGCTACTTTTCGCCGGAAATTACACGACTTTTGAGTGGTGGGTGCAGTGCGAAAGTACCTCAATACCAGCAAGAACGACTCAAAAGCCTTACTCCAGCAGAACTGCAAGTACTGAAGCTGATTGCTCAGGGACTTACCACTTCAGAGATTGCTGAAGAGCGCCATACGGCCATCAAAACCGTTAACCGTCAAAAACAAGACATGATGGACAAATTGGGCATTCACAAAGAGATCAAATTGATGCGCTTTGCCTTCGATTGTGGCTTTTCCTGAGCCAGTCTACATATTTTACCCCATACACCTGTGTAAAATGCCTCTTGAGGTGCGATAAAGGGTGAATTAGTTTTGGAAGTGTTGATCAACACCCTTTTTACAAACTATCCAAAACAACCATTATGAAGACGAGAACCCTTCTTGTGAGCTGCTTTTTCAGCTTGCTTTTGTGCCCAACATTTTTACTTCGGGCGCAAACTACTGTCACTACCACTTGTACTCCATTTCCTGGATACAGCAGTGATTTTCAAACCATTTCTCCCAATGGGTCAAACTGTGGCGTGAGCCCTTTTACCGGCGTTGCTGATGCGGCTGTCAACCGATTGTGCCTTGAAGGCTGGACCTCCTCACACGGTTCGCCCGACCTTAGAGAATACATACCCAATGCCAATGATCCAGCTTTAGGAATTGCCGTTGAGCCCATTAGCTCTTCGGAAAATAACCGGTTTTTAACGCCCAGAGTTGATTTCAATGAAAATGATTGTCGCAGCGAGGCCGTAGTGCTCACCGGGAATTTTGATCCCAATAAGCTTTACAAGCTCACTTTTCGGCACCGTACCGCGACTTACGATAATGTTTTACAGCCGCTTAACCTACAAATTTGGACCAGCCGCGATCAGTTTAACCTGCCTATGGAACTTTCTACCGGCCAATGTCCCGATTTTATTTTACCCGCTGGGTCCAATTTGATTTGGGACGCCAATAGTTTTAGGTCAACCGTTTGGGTCGACGTGCCTACCATTTCTTTCCGGGTCGATCCAGGCCAAAATCAAATCGTTTTTTATTGTGAACAGGCCGTTTCCTCCCTTCAAGAAGGCTATTGGGCCATCGACGATGTAGTGATTTTAGAATGCGACCCTTGTGAAGCTTCTTTTGATCAGGTGAATAATACCTTTATCAATACCAGTTTACCGCTTCCGTTCGATGCTTCTGATGAGTGCTGTGTAGGAGGATTTAGTTCGGTGCGCTGGAGGATCTATGAAGTCTATAACAATGGGTCGGCTTCCAGCTATTCGGTGAATGCCCTTAATTTTACTTATTCACCCACTTCTGGCGATGTGATTGAGTATGAGGTGTGTTTAGAAATTGAGGATTGCTGTGGTTGTAAAGCCGAAACCTGCTCTGGGCTAATTGATACCCGGCGAACTGCAGGTGGTAGGAAACGTATGGGGGCCAGTGGAGAAGATAGACCGCTGGAAACCGAACAGCTTCCGGCTCTAAAGGTGATGCCCAACCCAAGCAGTAGTACCTTCTATATAGAGTTGGAGGCCGAAATGCTGGAAGGTGATTACGAACTGTACCTGACCAACCTCGCCGGACAACGGGTGCATACCGTCACTGATCG
>CALCCE010000037.1 GCA_937899835.1 uncultured Flavobacteriales bacterium
CCCCCCGGTCCCTGAGCGGAGACGAAGGGCCAAGGGGGGATGGAAAAAGAAAATGATAATTTTAATCCTTACCGTTTCCATCACCGCAACACCCCACGCTCATCGCCTTTGGCAAAGTCGTAGATGTAGTCGATGGACATGCGATCGGTGAGACCTTTGGAGTAATGGATTTTTCGAATAATCTGGTTGGTATCCAGCAGGAACTCGGCGGGCATGGTGCCGAAGGCCTCGTTTTCGGCCATGAGGTGCAAGGGCACCCCTGTTATTTTAGCTTTGATGGCCGTTTGGATAAAACTGGTTAAATGACTCGCCCGGGATTTGCTGAGCGATTCTTCGATGCCGTAGGACGTGTACCAAATCTTTTCCGGATCGGAAATCAGTGGAATAGGCGACACTTCTTTGTGAAAGATGCTGCGCAAAAGGGTTGATTTGCCCGATTCGAAAAAAAAGATCAGTTCCAGGCCCAGGGCTTTCCAGGCTTCAGAATGCTTTTGTAACAAGTGAATCCGCAGGTTGCAAAAGGGACAACCGGCGTGTCGGAAGAAACCCACCAATACTTTTTTTCCTCGGTAAGCTTTCAGATCAATGTTGCGGTCGAATACGTCGATCAACTCAAACGATGGTGCGGTTACGTTCAGTTCGAGTAAGGTGCGTTGTTGTTTCATGCTTCAGTACACGCGTCTAATTCAATGGCGGTAGTGCAAGGGATCGTCCGTGTACGGTGTTGGGGAAATAAGGTTTTAATCGGGCGCAAGTATTCTACACAGCATTTGAATTTCATTATACGCGTCTCAAGGGTGACGAATGATAAAAGTCCAATTGCCTTAAGATCGGCTCGGCTCTGAGCCTGAAGGTGTACCTTTACGCTTTCACCTCTACCCAAACCACGCCTCTCCAATAGTGCCATCTAAAATCATCTTCGTCAACGGCAAAATCGGCGGTGGCTCACCACCTGCCGGAAGCGCTTACTGGAACCATGATGAAGGCTCCGAGTTAGGGTTTGTGCTGGGAGCAAAAGATTACTTCGGTACGGAGGAGGTATTTTTTACCGCAGAAGACTACAGCAATTTTTCCAGTTTGAAAAGCCGGGTAGCCGCCGGAGAACGCTACGCCAAAAGCCAATTCGATGAATTAGTAAAAGACCTAAAAAAGGAATCGGCGGTGCTGCACTTTGTCACGCACAGCATGGGAGCGGCTTTTGGGGAAGGAATCGCGCATTACCTCAACCGGCAGGGATACACGATCGGTACGCTTATCCAAATTAACACGTTTCAAGCGGCTCACCTCACCACCCTCCATACCGCCAGCAGCTATACTATCGACTACCAAAACGTGGACGACCCAGTGCTTCACAATCACTTTCGCTCTTCACCGGGCAGGATCAAAGGAGCGGATAAAACCATCATCGCACCTTCAGGGGTGTATGCCGGGCGGAGTGACACCTATGGTCGCCGTACCTTTTGGGACATGTTGCTGAATACGAAAAATGCCAGAAGAATTCACCGCAGCCCGGTGACGGTTCAACGCAGTAGGTTTTGGGAAAAGATGCCGGTCATAAGGGGGGAGCAGCCCTGATCTCGGCACTTCCGCAGGGGCGATCTGATGGGCAGCTAAAAACTTGAATTAGCGAGACACCATTGCTTGTCTTTTCTTCAAGAAATTAGAAACTGTAGTTCGTCACTGGCCTTGCTCGGCACAAATTCGATCACCTCGTAATCGGCGAGGTTGTTTTGTTTGAAAGGGTCTTGTTCCAAGATAGCAGCAAGTGTTTCAAGTGATGCTGCATTGGCCAAGATGATGCCTCCGGTCCGGGGTACTTTGCGGCCCGAAGCCAAAAAGTGGCCGGCCGCGTATTGGGCGTTCAAAAAGTCGATGTGTGCCGGGATGTGTTGGTCTACTTGATCCAATGCTACTATGTAGGTGAGGTTGACGATGAACATTTGGGATACGGCTCTTTATTTTTTTGTGGTTGCGATTTGATGTTTCCAAGGTAGGTACAATTCACTCACCTGGGTTACCTCCTTCCCGGTTTTCTTTTACTGATGTACTTTTTCAAACAATGATCCCACTTCGTTTACTTTGAGGACCAGCTGCTCTCCACTACCGCTTGCCGGAAACCACACGGGCGGCCGATCAGTTGGTGAAGGCAAAGCGGAAGCGCTTGGTACAAAATGGGGCGAAAAGAAAGGTGGGTAAAAAAGCGTCCATTTTTCTTTGACATTCAAGGCCATCGTGGAAGACAGTAGTTGGTTCACCTCATATGGTGGTCTCAATTTGTGTTGCCGAAAAATTAACTCCGAGACCAACCCCTTGCCCATCAAAATTTCACGCGTTGCCCACACCCAGCCAAGAGCCAACACATCAAAAAATTTAGAAAAAGCACCTGTTGCTCAAATCACTTTAGCGGACAACACGCAAAAATCGATCGAAAACGACTGCGTTGCCCCCGGACCGACATCGGACAACTACTGCGTGGGAACAAAAAACCGGTGTTGTCCCCAATCCCATTCTCGGCAACATTGGATGTATAGCTGCAAAAAATGTTGCCCAAAAGCTGAATAACAACATTTTGGTAAATAAAAACGAGACAACGTTGCCCTACTTTATAAAAGGGGCAACACTTTAAAAAATCTAAAAATGGGGCAACGTTGTCCTACTTTTTCAAAAAGGGGCAACACGTTAGAAAAATAATAAACGGGGCAACGTTGCCCTACCTTGCAAGAGGGGCAACACTTTGAAAAAATAAAAAACAGGGCAACATTGCCCTACTGTGGGAGGGGGGCAACACTTTGAACAACTTACAATTGAAACTACTTAATTTTTCAATCGGAGGTCAACACTTTAAAATCCATCCAATCATGAGCCTCCTTCGCTTCCAAAAAGAGCAACACCTCCAGCCTCTGGAAAAATTCCAAATACCGGAGGAAAAATTTAGGTCAACACTCCCCTCTAAAGGGTACATTTCTAAATACTTTTTCACTTTTTTAACCCTATTTTATTCGTTAGGCTCCCCAGAATGTTGCCCTTCGAGGAAAAAACCAAGAGAAACAAGCTTA
>CALCCE010000038.1 GCA_937899835.1 uncultured Flavobacteriales bacterium
CAAAGACCAGGATGAAGCCCCACCCCGGTCGCCGAGCGGACTGTGTCAGCCTTTTGGCTGAGTCGAGATGCCCTGATGGGGAGACCCGCAACGGGACGCTCAAAGCCGTTTTTTTCCCTCGAATTTCCGCTGATTTATAATTAGATTTGTTCGCTTCAGGCGAAGTGTTTCTGCCTTGATTCAATCCTTAACCCAATTTTTACTGCCATGAGCCAAGCCTTGATCGAGTGTGTACCCAACATTAGCGAGGGCCGCGACCCTGCCAAAATCAAACTCGTTACCGATGTGGTAGAAACGGTGGAAGGTGTGAAGCTGCTGGACGTGGATCCGGGCAAGGCGACCAACCGAACCGTCATCACTTTTGTAGGTGCTCCTGAAGCAGTGATCGAAGCGGCTTTTCGCGTGATTAAAAAGGCGGCTGAAGTGATCGACATGAGCAAGCACTCGGGCGAACACCCCCGGTTTGGCGCTACCGATGTGTGCCCCTTGGTGCCGGTCGCTGGCATTTCATTGGAGGAGTGTATTCCTTACGCCCACCAACTCGGCCAACGGGTGGGCGAAGAATTGGGCATTCCCGGTTATTTCTACGAGGAGGCCGCTACCCAACCTGAACGAAAAAACCTCGCAACGGTGCGTTCTGGCCAATACGAGGGCCTGGCCAAAAAACTGGTGGACCCCAATTGGGCTCCTGATTTCGGTCCTGCCGAATTTGTGAAGGCCCAAACTTCGGGCGTTACTGCTGTGGGAGTGCGGGATTTTCTGGTGGCCTACAACGTCAACCTCAACACTACTTCTACCCGGCGGGCCAACGCCATTGCTTTCGATATTCGGGAGGCTGGTCGTGTGCAGCGGGAGGGCAACCCGTTGATGGGCAAAAAGGTATTGGACGCAGATGGGGAACCGGTTCGGATTCCCGGAAAGCTGAAATCGGTGAAAGGGATCGGTTGGTACATTGAAGAATACGGTGTGGCACAGATTTCTTATAACCTGACCAACATCAGCATTACGCCGGTGCACGTGGCGTTTGATGAAACGTGTAAGTCGGCCGATTCGCGGGGTTTGCGGGTAACGGGTTCGGAATTGGTAGGGTTGATTCCTTTGCAGGCCATGCTGGATGCTGCAGATTACTTTTTAACCAAGCAGCAGCGGTCGTTGGGCATCTCCGAATCGGAGAAGGTGAAAATTGCGGTGAAATCGTTGGGATTAGACGACCTGGCACCTTTTCATCCGGAAGAAAAAATCATTGAATACAAAATGCGCTCGGTGAACCAACAGCGGTTGGTGGACATGGACCTTGTGGCCTTTGCTGATGAAACGGCTTCGGAGTCGCCGGCTCCTGGTGGTGGTTCCATTTCGGCCTACGTGGGCGCTTTGGGGGTTTCCCTGGGCACGATGGTGGCCAACCTGTCTTCACACAAGCGTGGTTGGGACGACCGTTGGGAAGGCTACAGCCAATGGGCAGAAAAGGGCCAGGCATATAAAAACGAACTGTTGCGTTTGGTGGATGAAGACACCAATGCGTTCAATAAAATCATGGATGCTTTCCGCTTGCCCAAGGGCAGCGAAGCGGAGTTGGCTGCGCGTAAGGCGGCCATTGAAACGGCTACGAAGGGCGCCATCGAAGTGCCCTTGCAGGTAATGGAAGCGGCTTGCGCTTCGATGGAGGTGATGCAGGAAATGGCCAACTCGGGCTTGCAGGCTTCGGTGTCGGATGCTGGCGTAGGGGCGAGTTGTGCCCGTACGGCGGTGATCGGTGCGTGGCTCAACGTACGGATCAACGCGGGCGGGCTGGAAGATGAGGCTTTTCTGAACCGGGTACTGAACCGGGGCAAGGAGTTGCGGGCCAAAGCGGAACGCCTGGAACAGGAAATTTTAGAGGTGGTGGAAGGAAAGATTTGATTTTCCACAACATTTAGCGGCTTTTTACCGTAATAAGAGGAGACCAACTACTTTTTCTTCATTTTTCCAGGCAAGCAAGCGAAATGGTAACATTTCAACTGAATACTAACGCAAGCATCAATTATGAATGCAGCCGCAGCGGCACCTCTTACGCGAAAGCAGCGTCTGGAAAGGGTATTTTACTTTTTTCCCTTCCAACTGTTGCTGGCCCATCTGAAGCGCAACCACTTGTTGCTCATCTTTTGGCTGTTTCTGTTTGCGGTGATTACCCAAAACCTGGGTAATGGATACGGTATCCCCCATTTGTTTCTCTATCCGGAGTACCTCGGTCAGGTAGGTTTCTTTTCGCACCTCTTTTTGGGGGTGGGCATTGGTGGGTTTGTGCTGGCCTTCAACATGGCGAGCTACATCATCAACAGCCATCGGTTTCCTTTTCTCGCCACCCTGGCCAAGCCTTTTCTCAAATACAGCATCAACAATTTTCTCATTCCGGTGGCCTTCTGGATCACTTATCTGATGCAACTGGTGCGCTTTCAACTCTACAGTGAGCTGGAGGCGGTACCTCAGGTGATTTTTAACCTCAGTGGCTTTGTGTTGGGCAACGTGGTGTTCATCACTTTGGGCATGGCGTACTTTGTGTCTACCAACAAAAACCTGAAAAAGCTGTTTGGCATCGACCCGGAGGAGCAAGACAAAAAGCAACACCAACGCCCCCGCTACAGCCCGGTGCGGGGTGGTTTGCACCGCAAGGAGCAATGGAAGGGCGGCCACCGGGCGGAGTGGCGGGTAGAAACGTACCTGGCCAACCCTTTTAAAATTTCGTTGGCGCGGGAGTGTCACCACTACGACCGCTCCATGCTGCGCAAAGTGTTTTCACAAAACCACATCAACGCGTCTTATTTTGAGATTGGGGTGATTGCCTCCATTTTACTGCTGGGTTTCTTTCGCGAAATACCGGCCCTCATGATTCCTGCCGGTGCCAGTGTGGTCTTGTTTTTTACCATGGTGTTGATGTTTGCCAGTGCCCTGCACTCCTGGTTGCGCGGCTGGTCTACCATCTTGTTCATTGGCCTGCTCGTTGGTTTCAACTTCTTGTCGCAGTATCCCACTTTTCGCTATTCCAATGCAGCCTACGGACTGGACTATCAACCCTCGCCTACGCCTTACAACTACGCTACCCTCAATGCACTGCGAGACGATTCAGCTGCTCACGCCGAAGATTTTCACCACCAGGTGGAAGTGCTGAACCGGTGGCGCTCAAAAAATAACCCGCAAGAACTTTCGACCAGAAAGAAGCCCAAGCTGGTGCTGATCAACTGTAGCGGTGGTGGTCTGCGGGCGGCCGTGTGGACTTTTACGGCTTTGCAACACGCCGACAGTTTGCTGGAAGGCCAGTTGTTGCCCCACACCCACCTCATCTCCGGCTCGTCGGGGGGAATGATCGGAGCGGCCTACCTGCGCGAGCTGTATTGGCAGCAACAGCAACAGGCCGGCTTAGACCTCTATTCGGATTCGTTGCGAACCGCTATTTCTCAGGACATCCTCAACCCGGTGGTGGTGACCATTGCGGTAAACGATTTGTTTGTGCGCTTGCAACACTTCGAGGAGGGCAACAACGTGTATGTAAAAGACCGGGCCTACGCTTTTGAAAAGCAACTGCACAGCAACACCGGTAATATTTTGAACCGCCGGATGCGCGACTATCAAGAGGCGGAAGCGGACGCTGCGATACCTACCATGGTCTTTTCGCCTACCATTGCCAGCGATGGGCGCAAGCTGCTCATTTCTGCTCAACCTATTTCTTTTCTCACCGCTAACCTACCCTTGAATGGTGTAGACAACCAGGCCGTGGTGGAGAGTGTGGAGTTCAACCGCTTGTTTGCAGAACGCGATCCGCTCAACCTGCAGTTTAGCACCGCTTTGCGCATGAGTGCGACTTTTCCCTACATCACGCCCAACGTTACCTTGCCCACCGAGCCGGAATTGGAAGTGATTGATGCGGGCATTCGCGATAACTATGGGTTGCACAACACCATGCGCTTTCTCTATACCTTCCGAAACTGGATCGCCACCAACACCAGCGGTGTGGTGATTGTGCAGGTACGCGACCAGCAGAAGCAGCGCGACCTGGACAACTCCATGGCGCCTACCACCTTTGCAGGCAACTTGCTCAGCCCCTTGGGCCATTTGTACCGCAACCTCACCAACATTCAAACCTTTAATCAAGATGAACTGTTGCAATATGCCAGCCTTTGGTCGGAAGCCCCGATCGATGTGGTGACCCTGGAACTGCAATACAAAAAGGAAAACCGAATCTCCCTCAGTTGGCACCTCACCCAACGTGAAAAGCGGCAAATCAGGGCTGGTTTGTTTTGTGATCACAACCAACAGGCTCTGGACAAGCTATCGAATTTGCTCCGCTAACGGGGTTGCTACTGTGAAATTTCCAACGAAAACATTTACATATCAACGGTGAACGGGTTGTCGGTTTCCCTGAAATTTATTTTTGCCTACTTTTATTTTGAGCGATGTTTCCTTCCTTTAGAAAGTGGTTTATTGTGGCAGCCAGCCTCATCTTAGGTTTGGTGAGCCTGCAATTTATTCCGGCCGAGCCTTCGGCATCCTGGAATAAAGACACTCCGGTGTATTTGGTGTTGAGTGCCTTGGGAGAGCCCGCCCCCAATCACACGACGAGTGCCTACAGCCCTGAGATGGTGGAAATGGGCCGTCAATTGGTGTATGATGGTAAAGCCAAAGGTGGCAAATACATCAGCAAATACTACCTCTGCACCAACTGCCACAACATGGCCATCGAAGATCCTTCCATCAAGGTGATGGACGATCCCGAGGCGCGCCTGGACTATGTGCAGCAAACCAATCAAAAATTCAAGCAAGCCACCACCTTCTACGGTATGGTGAACCGCGAAAGCTATTACAACGACGACTACATCATCAAGTACGGAGATGCTGTAAAATGGGCTAATAATAACCTGCGAAACGCCATTCAGTTGTGTGCAACGGGTTGTGCTCAAGGCCGTAGGCTCAATGATGAAGAGATGGAAGCCGTGCTATCTTTCTGCTGGTCTTTGGGCTACAACATGAAGGACCTCAACCTCACGCAGCAAGAGTGGGATCAATTGAAACTCGATGCCAGCGAAAGCGACCGCCAGGAAGAGTTGCGCAATATGCTGAAGTCGAAGTACGCGCTGAAAAGTCCGGCTACCTTTAGCGAACCACCGCATGACAAGAAAGCCGGGTATGAAAACCTGACCGGAGATGCTTCCCGCGGAGAAGTGATCTACGAATTGTCGTGCATGGACTGCCACAAAGACCAAGGGGTTTCGCGCCTGGTGCTGGACAAATCCAGCTTTTCCTTGGGCATGCTCAAGCGGAACCTGTTTAAGAACAGCCGCTTTTCGCTGTATGAAATTGCGCGTCACGGCACCCATCCCGGAAAGGGACACAAGGCCTACATGCCCCACTTTACCCTGGAACGCATGAGCCACCAGCAGGTAGAAGACTTGCGGGCCTACATCGAAGCCGGGAGTTAAGTTTCCCGAATCTTTCTGTTTCCAGTTACTTTTCTTTGGTCCTGTTGTTCGTTTCATTGGGCTGTTTCTTTTAATCGAACGGTTTAACGATTTAAAACGCATCCGTTAAAATTGCAAAGCTGGAAACAATTGCCCTTTTGCTATAGGCTAGACCAAACTCAAAATCCCTTGGTGGATCGTTGTGTGTCAATTCTACTCCATCCATAGGTCTAATAACCCGGTTGTTGTTAACCCTATAGCATTGAATGGCCTCAACTCTATCGCCTTCATCTTCGGTCATATCCATTTTATCGATTCCTGTTCAAAATTGGGACCTGCAAAACTTCACTATCAAGGTCAAGCCCTGC